>CAZGUR010000058.1:9837-14309 GCA_964529295.1 uncultured Rikenellaceae bacterium
CCTGTGAGAGTTTGGTGGCTCTCTGAAGCTGTTTCTCACAATTGGCTATATCATTATGGGGGAAGACGAATCTTTTACCCATATGCATCCGCAATCCATCCAGTATGCAGGCATGGGACTCGGAGTCGTATACGATGATATCCCTTCTGTCAGCCAGGGCATCAATAATTGATACCATTCCCATATAACCGTAATTAAGCAGGTAAGCAGCTTCTTTCCCGACAAATTCGGCAGCCATGGCTTCATACTTCTCGTGCATGGAGGTCTGCCCGGACATCATCCTTGCACCCATGGGGTAGGCCAGCCCGTACTTTTCGGCTGCCACCCTGTCTGTTTCCCTTATCTCGGGATTATTGGCCAGGCCCAGGTAGTTATTGAGACTCCATGTAAGGACTTCCCGTCCGTTAAATTTCATCCTGGGAGAGATCTCCCCCTCAAGTTTAGGAAATGTAAAATAACCATGCCCGGCTTCCTGATATTGACCGAGTGCTCCTTTATTTTTGTTTATTTTTTCAAATATGTCCACAATCTTATCGGGTTTAAATTAATTTTGGCACAAAATTAGGTAATAGGTCTAATAAGTAAATACCTATTTATACCCAATTTTGAATATTACTGTGGCAGGGGGATATGCTGCCAGCTGATATCAACTGCATGAGCATTGGTTTTTGTTGCTGCAGCAGACATGCAGTCAGGCTGTCAGCCGTAATCAGCTAAAACGGCACGGGTTTTGAATATTACTTAGGCAGGGGAGACATAAACAATACAGGTCTGGCCGGTGACGATTATCAGCTGCCCGGATTTTTAAATTATAATCAGCTGAAGAATAAACTCTTATTTTATGCGTTTCGTTAAGAGAATTATAAAAAATTAACTAATTTTGCACAACATTTTTGCTTATGAGGAAAAAGGGATATATAATATTGATAATAGCAGTTTTAGCTTCATCATGCGGTGAATATGAAAAGCTATTGAAGAGTAGTGATTATGAGCTCAAAAAGAGTATGGCAAAGGAATATTATGAGGAAGGTAAATATGTGCGTACCTCGGAGCTGCTGGGACAGATACTGCCCCGTTACCGTGCAACCGCTGAGGCGGAAGAGCTTAACTGGCTGAATGCAAATACTTATTATAATATGCATGATTATATTATGGCTGCAAGTGCCTATGAGACTTTTGCGGCTACATTTCCTTACAGTGAGCATGCTGAAGAAGCAACCTTTATGACTGCATATTGTGATTATATGATGTCGCCACGACCGGAACTCGACCAGGCGTATACCATGAGTGCCATAGAAGCCTTTACATATTTCCAGAGGCGTTTTCCTGCAAGTGACAAGGTGGACGATGCCCGTGAGCTGATACAGGAGCTTGAGGATAAGCTGGTAGAGAAATCATATATCAATGCAAAGCTCTACTACGATCTCAAAGATTACAGGGCTGCTGTTGTGGCATTGGATAACAGCCTGAAGGATTATCCCGAAACCAAACATCGCGAGGAATTGATGTTCCTTAAGCTTGAATCAAGTTACCTCTATGCCCTTAACAGCGTTGCTGACAGGCAGCAGGAACGGTTCCAGGCGACGCTGGATGAATATTATTCATTTATTGAGGAGTTTCCGGATACCGGATTCAGCAGGGATGTGCAGAGGATATATGAATCAACTGCAGGGTTTTTAAATATTGAAGAAATAACAGAATAAATTATAAATTAATGGATTACAGGAAAACTAACGCACCGGTTACTACTATTACCCGTGATAAACCCGATCTGGCAAGGCCAACGGGTAATATTTATGAATCAGTAATGATCTGTGCCAAGAGGGCTAACCAGATATCTGTGGAGATAAAGCAGGAGCTGAACCAGAAGCTTGAAGAGTTTGCTTCGTATACCGATAACCTTGAAGAGGTTTTTGAGAACCGCGAGCAGATAGAGATATCACGCTTCTATGAGAGGTTGCCCAAGCCGACACTTATTGCCTTGCAGGAATTTGTGGAGAACAAGATTTATTACCGTAAGCCTGACCAGGAGGCAGCGAAACCTGAACAGCTTTAATGCTTAAAGGAAAAAAAATATTGCTTGGCATTACCGGTGGTATAGCTGCCTATAAAGCAGCTGTAATAACTCGTTTGCTTATAAAGGAAGGGGCCGAAGTGCAGGTGATAATGACACCTGTGGCCCGGGAGTTCATTACTCCGCTTACCATGGCCACCCTTTCAAAAAAGCCGGTCCTTGTTGATTTTTTTGATCCTGAAGATGGTCGCTGGAACAGCCATATAGACCTTGGCAGCTGGGCCGACGCTTATGTAATAGCACCGGCATCTGCCAACACAATAGCAAAGATGGCAGGGGGTATAGCTGATAACCTGCTTTTAACAACTTACCTGTCAGCAAGGTCATCTGTCTTTATTGCCCCGGCCATGGACCTTGATATGTACAGGCATACAGCCACACAGGCTAATTTAAAGACGCTGGAGGAGAGGGGTGTGAAGATTGTTGATCCAGGTACCGGCGAGTTGGCCAGTGGACTGGAAGGCAAGGGGCGCATGGCTGAGCCTGAAGATATAGTGAGTGTTCTTACCGGAGATCTGTCTAAAAAAAAAACTCAAAACTAAGGGGCCTTACCATCCTGGTTAATGCAGGTCCCACCCACGAAAAACTGGATGCAGTGCGGTATATATCCAATCATTCATCAGGGAAGATGGGTCTGGCAATTGCCGCAGAGGCTTTTTTAAGAGGCGCAAAGGTAAGCTTGGTGCTTGGACCAGTAAATGAAAGGCCTGCTTTCAGAGAGATCGATACGGTAAATGTTATATCTGCCTCTGAGATGACTGATCAGACCATAAAACATTTTAAAGACTGTGATATAGCTGTTTTGACAGCTGCCGTCGCCGATTATACACCTGTTGCAGTATCAGATGGTAAAATAAAAAAAGAGAATGAAGATATGAACATCAGGCTTAAGCCGACAACTGATATTGCTGCTAAACTGGGAAGTATGAAAAAAAAGAACCAGTTGCTGGTGGGCTTTGCCCTTGAAACGGATAATGAAAAGTTGAATGCATTGTCAAAGCTTGAAAAGAAAAACCTTGATCTTATCATCCTTAATTCGCTACGTGATAAGGGTGCCGGTTTCAGATATGATACCAACAGGGTAACGATGATAGACAAAGACAATAATATTGAGGATTTTGAGTTAAAATCAAAGAAAGAAGTTGCTGTTGATATTCTTGATAAGATTGAGACAATATTAATATAATGAGTCTGCTGAGGAAAAGTTTGTTTTTTATTAGCCTGTTTCTGATGTTCGGAAACGGACGCTTAAGTGCACAGGAGCTGAACTGTAATGTGCAGATATCCGCCCAGAGGATACAGGGTTCGAACAGGCAGGTTTTCCAGACAATGCAAAAAGCAGTATATGAATTTATGAATAATACGGTCTGGACCAATCATGTTTACAGTTACAGTGAGCGAATAGACTGCAATATACTGATCAACCTTACCGAACAGCTTTCGGCAGATGAGTTTCGTGGTACCATACAGGTAATGTCCAGAAGGCCTGTATATAATACCACCTATAATACAACCATGCTCAACTTTGTTGATAATAGTTTCCAGTTCAGGTATGTTGAGTTTCAGCCCCTGGAGCTTGACCCGAACACCCACAGGTCAAACCTTACCGCTGTGCTGGGTTATTATGCCTATCTTATACTTGGTTTTGATTATGATTCCTATTCGCCTTTTGGCGGAACAGAGATGTTCGAGATGTGTGAGCGCATAGTCAGTAATGCACAGAACGCACCCGAGCCGGGATGGAAGCCTTATGACGGCTCCCGTAATCGTAACAGGTACTGGCTGATAAATAATATCCTCAACAGGGAGTACGCAAATGTCAGGAATTTTATATACAGTTATCATATTGAAGGACTCGACCACCTTGAATCGAATATCACAGAGTCGCGTACACAGATGGTGGAGACAATAAGGCTTTTGCAGGATGTATACAGGAAGAGACCGGATCCGTTTATGTATTACCTGACCATTGTTATGGAAGCAAAAAAGGAAGAGCTGATAAATATATTCTCAGATGCATTCCCGGAAGAGAAAAGCAGGGTAGTGGAGATACTGTCTGAGATCGATCCTGCCAATAAATCGGATTATGAGAAGATACAGCAATAAAATTTCTCTGTTATGCTGAAAAAATTGCTCGTACGTAATTATGCCCTGATAAAAGAACTGGAGATAGGTTTTGACAAGGGTTTAACTATAATGACCGGTGAAACAGGTGCCGGCAAGTCCATTATCCTGGGAGCCCTGTCTCTTATACTCGGAAGCCGGGCTGACTCTTCAGCATTGCTTGATAAATCGTCAAAGTGTATAGTTGAGGGACAGTTTGATCTTAACGGCGTACAGATGACTGATTTCTTCATAGGGAATGAGCTCGATGAAATGAACCCGGCAGTTATGAGAC
>CAZGUR010000059.1:0-14306 GCA_964529295.1 uncultured Rikenellaceae bacterium
GTAAGACCTGTTAAATACATTGGTAAACAGGGTATCCAGTTCAACTGCTTCATTTTTGTTGACCAGTGATATAATGGAATGGGGATTATATGTTGACAGGGAGTTATCCACATCGGTCAGCAGCCTGCTTATATCCTTTTTCAGCTTCTCCGTATCCTCATTTTTATCATGATACCATATTACCGAATAACTGGTACCCTGCGTAAGTCCCTGTATTTTGGATTGCACCTGTTCGCCCTGCCGGCAGGAATATAAGCCTGCAGCAAGCATTATAACCAATAATAAATACCTGTTTTTCATATATTTACGATTTTATTCACTCCCCTGCGCGAACGCTCCGCCATAAAAAGCGTTCTTATGCTTTATGTTTTTGGAGGGTATGAAAGCTCCTGTTTTCACCTTTACCTTTTAATACATCCCGAAATTAATTAATATCTGAAAGAATATAAAATTAACTTTCCTGTAAGAAAATATATCATTCATCTACTATTAGGTGGCGTTGACCAAAATAATATGCAAATGATAAAATAAAGTTATAGATTTGATTTGAAGATTTGTTTTCATATTCCCCTTTCCCCTATCTTCAAAGGATAAGAAAAAAAGGAGGGCTGTTCCCAACAGCTCTCCTTTTTGATTTTTATCCGGACACCTTCAGGCAGCCTAGCCTTTTATGATCATGGCCGTTTACCATCAGCTTAATCTATTTCCTACGGGCCTGCTCCCGGCAGCCTATCCTCCAAAGTCATCAAAGGCCACATTCTCATCGGGTATACCCAGGTCATACATAAGTTTAAGTACGGCATCGTTCATAAGCGGAGGCCCGCAGAGGTAATACTCAATCTCTTCGGGTTCATCCAGTTTACTGAGGTACTCGTCATACAGTACCTGGTGTATAAATCCCGTGTATCCGTCCCAGTTATCTTCGGGCAGCGGCTCTGACAGTGCCAGGTTAAAGGTGAAATTCGGGAATTTCTTTTCTATCTCCCTGAATTCTTCCTCGTAGAATACTTCGCGGAGCGACCTTGCCCCGTACCAGTATGAGACCTTACGGTCCGTCTTCAGGGTATGGAAAAGGTGGAATATATGTGACCTTAGCGGGGCCATACCGGCGCCACCGCCAATATATATCATTTCATTATCTGTATCTTTTATGTGGAAGTCGCCATAAGGACCTGATATCATAACCTTATCACCAGGCTTACGGGTAAAGACATACGAGGAGCATATACCCGGGGGCACATTCATCCACCTGTTTTTCTTCCTGTCCCACGGAGGTGTGGCAATACGTATATTCAGCATAATTATATTCCCTTCACCGGGGTGATTGGCCATTGAATAGGCACGTATTGTCTCTTCACTGTTTTTCAGTTTAAGGTCCCACATACCAAATTTATCCCATTCATCCTTAAACTCTTCATTTACAATTATATCCTTAAACGAGATATCAAACTCGGGCACATCTATCTGAATATATTCACCGGACCTGAAGTCCATGCTTTCTCCTTCGGGCAGCCTGACAACAAACTCTTTTATAAAGGAGGCCACATTATCGTTGGATACCACCTCGCATTCCCATTTCTTGACACCCATCACTTCTTCAGGTACCTTGACAACCATGTCTTCACGTATCTTCACCTGGCAACCCAGCCTCCAGTTATTCTGCTGCTCTTTCCTGGTAAAGAATCCTGTTTCGGTAGGCAATATAGAACCGCCGCCTTCGAGTATCTGGCATTTACACTGTCCGCAGGTGCCTCCCCCGCCGCATGCTGATGGCAGGTATACGCCATTGGCTGACAGCGTTGCCATCACGTTATTGCCCGGCGACACTGTAAGCTCCTCATCATTGAGCGTGAGTTTAACATCGCCCTGGGGCACCAGTTTTTTTCTTGCATACAAAAGTATTATAACAAGCAGGAGTATCACCAGCAGGAACACCAGTATACTTATTGCGATAACACCTATGGTGGATGTAGCTAATATCATAATAATGCAATTTTACAGTTTAATACCCATAAAGCTCATGAAAGCAATCCCCATAAGCCCGGTAATTATAAATGTTATACCCAGTCCTCTCAGCGGTGCCGGCACATTTGAATATTGTATCTTCTCTCTTATGGCTGCTATTCCCGCTATAGCCAGCAGGAATCCAACCCCTGATCCGAATCCGAATACTGTTGCTTCACCTATATTCACATATTCCCTTTCCACCATAAACAGTGATCCCCCGAGTATGGCGCAGTTAACCGCGATAAGGGGCAGGAATATACCCAGTGATGAATACAGTGCAGGACTGAATTTCTCAATAACCATTTCCACCAGCTGAACCATTGATGCTATCACCGCGATAAACATAATGAAAGAGAGGAAGCTCAGGTTGATATCGCCCAGGCTCTGGCTCAGCCATGTAAGGGCTCCTTCCTTGAGCATAAAATTATAAATAAGGTAATTGACGGGAACGGTTATTGTGAGCACGAACACAACGGCTACACCCAGTCCTACAGAGGTCTTTACTGTTTTTGACACTGCCAGGTACGAGCACATACCCAGGAAGTATGCAAAAACCATATTATCAATAAAGACCGATCTTACGAATATATTAATCAGATTTTCCATAATATCCTGTTTTAGCTTTTATCAATCAGATCCCTGTTCCGGCTTCGCTGTATCCAGATAATAATGCCCACTGTAATCAGGGCCATAGGAGGCAGGATCATAAATCCGTTATTCTCATAGCCCGTTTCATAGATACCTATCTTATCCATTACGGGATATCCGAAGACAGTTCCGGAACCAAGAAACTCCCTGAAGAATCCCACAACAATAAGTATCCATCCATAGCCGGCTGCATTACCCAGTCCGTCCAGAAAAGAGGCCCATGGTTTATTAGCCATGGCGAAACCTTCAAGGCGGCCCATAATAATACAGTTGGTTATTATCAGTCCCACGAACACAGAAAGCTGCTTGCTCACTTCAAAGGCAAATGCTTTCAGCACCTGGTCCACCAGTATCACCATCATGGCAATAACCACCAGCATAAAGATTATCCTTATCCTGGGGGGCACTGCTTTCCTGAATAATGAAACTATAACGTTCGATACCGCCAGCACAACCACAACGGATATGGCCATTACTACCGATGGTTTCAGTTTTGCTGTTACAGCCAGTGCCGAGCATATACCAAGCACCTGCACTGTTATAGGGTTATTGGCCCCCAGTGGTTCTCTCAGTAATTTCAGGTTTTTCGCTGAGAACAATGGTTCTCTTTCTTTTTTATCGCTCATATCTTATTCGCTATTTTTTTCAGGAATTCAACATAATTAACCAGGCCGTTATAAATCATTTCCTCGAGGGCCTTGCTCGTAATGGTTCCGCCGGATACAGCATCAACGGCATGCGGATCACCCTCTTCGGCACCTCCTTTTTGCACAATAATACCGACGAACTCATTATCCTCAAATAATTCTTTACCGACAAACTGTGCTTCAAACCAGCCTTCGTTTATCTCAGCTCCCAGTCCGGGTGTCTCCGATGTATGATCGAATGTGGCGCCGTTTATGGTGCGCATATCTTCATTAAGTGATATGTAGCCATATATCGGTCCCCACAGCCCTTTCCCCTGCAGGGGCATTATATAACTTACAGACCCATCATCCAGTGTTGCCACAAAAACGGGAAACACCTGTTCATCGAGGTCTTTTCTCTGTTCCTTTTTAACATCAACAGTAAAAGGATCAACACCTTCCACCTTTTCGGATTCGGAGTTAAGGGCAAAAGACGCCCTTATATATTGATCATACAGGTTCTCAGCGCTATCTTCAGTTGCCTGCACTCCCACCGAGGCCAGGATATTGCGTTTCTTTTCTATTTCCGCATTCCTTTCCTGTAAAGGCTGCAACAACAGGGCAGCTGTAGAGAGTACTAAGGCGACAATGGCAACCATCCCTGTCGCGAAAAGGAATATATATCTGTTACTGAATTGTTTCATTGCAAATATCTTTTAATTAGCGTTAGCCCTTTTTAATCTTCTCCTGATGTTTGCCTGTACGATATAATAATCGATCAGCGGTGCAAATACGTTCATAAACAGTATTGCCAGCATCATCCCTTCCGGGAAGGCAGGGTTCAGCACTCTTATCAGGACTGCCAGTATACCTATCAGCAAACCATATATCCATTTGCCTGTCTCCGTCTGGCTGCCACTCACCGGGTCTGTAGCCATAAACACTGCACCAAAAGCAAATCCACCCATTATGAGATGGTAATAAGCAGGTAATTCCATAAACGGATTAACAGCAAAAGCATTTAAGAGCAGGGCCATACCCATCCCTCCTGCAAAGACGCTCACTATGATCTTCCAGCTTCCGACACCCGTAAATATAAGGATGGCTGCTCCCAGGAGGATGGCCAGTGTTGATGTTTCACCGATGGATCCCGGGATAGTACCTATAAACATTTCCATTACCGAAGGCAGGCTTTCAAGCTCATAAAGTGCAGCCTGTGCCAGTGGTGTAGCACCGGAGAAAGTATCTGCCACTCCCTCACCTTTCACCAGGCCGGCTATCCATACCTCGTCGCCCGACATCCATTTGGGATAACTGAAGAAAAGAAATGCACGGGCCACAAGTGCAGGGTTAAGGATATTCATTCCTGTACCCCCGAAGACTTCCTTGCCTATTATCACGGCGAAGATGACTGCCAGGGTAAGCTGCCACAGGGGTACATCAACCGGTACTATAAGAGGGATGAGAAGGCCTGTTACGAAATAACCTTCATTGACTTCATGTCCCCTTATCTGGGCAAAGATTATTTCAACGCCAAGACCTACTATATAGCTTACCAGCAAGAGTGGCAGGAATTTCAGAAACCCGAACCACACCATCTCCCAGAAGCCGGCATCAACGTTTATCGACTGGTAATGTTGCAGGCCGATATTATAAATACCAAAAAGCACCGCGGGAATGAGGGCTATCCAGACAGTTATCATTACCCTCTTCATATCAATGCCGTCGCGTATATGGGACCCCCTGGAGGTTACCCTGTCAGGTACAAAGATCAGCACCTCTATGGCATCGAATAAGGCATGAAGTTTTTCAAGCTTGCCACCCTCTTCGAAGTGAGGTTTAATCTTATCTATTTGCTTTCTTAATGCTTTCATTATTAAGATAATACTTTTTATTGTTTTAATTCATCTCCTTTTCCATCTGGTCCAGCCCCTTACGGATGATAGATTGTATCTCGGTTTTAGAGGGACAGATAAACTCACAAAGGGCAAAATCCTCCTCTGCTACCTCATATATACCCAGCTGCTCCATGCGGTCAATATCCTCCACCATTATTGATTTTATCAGTTGCATGGGGTAGATATCCATTGGCAGCACTTTCTCATATTCACCCGTGACAACCAGGGCCCTTTCGCCTCCGTGCATGTTTGTATCCAGACGGTATCTTTTGCCGGGCATCAGCCAGGTCAGGAAAGTACGTGAAAGGCTGAATTTTTTGAGTCCAGGCAATATCCATCCGAAAAATTCATAATAGTCACCTTCCGGTATTACAGTGATGGTTGAGTCATAATAACCGATAAAGCCGTCAGCCTGTATTTTCTGTCCGGTCAGCACATTTCCGCTGATATACCTTACATTATCTGACACTATACTATCCTTTATAATATTGCTTATGCATGCCCCTGTACGCGTGCGGTGGTACCTTGGCCTGGCCACTTCAGAGCCTGCCAGTGCCACTATCCTGTCAGGTGCATATTTACCTTCCCTGAAAAGCCGGCCAATTGCCACTATATCCTGAAGGTTAACATGCCATATCACCTCCCCCTTATTCACCGGGTCAATATGGTGCATCTGTATGCCAACGTTACCTGAAGGGTGAGGCCCTTTAAAGTAGTTAATCTCCACACCCGGCGTGCTCTTCAGCAGGTTGGATGTTGATATGCTGTTCAGGTTGAGATGAACCTTACCGTCTGTAAGCTTCTTAAGCACTTCTATTCCGGTAAGGTAATCCTCTTTTGGCAGCAGTCCGATTATATAATCCAGGTCGGCAGCCAGTGGCGCGGTGTCATATCCGCTGATAAATATTGATTTAGGCTTCTCATCAGGCCTGGCCACTACATTATAAGGCCTCTGTCGCACTGCCGGCCAGAGTCCCGATTCAAGCAGTTTCTTCTTAATGGCTTCAGCTTCAAGCTTAGCAGGATCAGCTTTGCCAAAATCAACATAATCATCTCCTTTGGCCTCCAGCACCACCTCAAGGATGCGGCGCCTTTCACCCCTGACAATATCAAGTACAACCCCGCTTGCAGGAGCTGCATACTTTACGTCCTCATTTTTCTTATCGAAAAACAATGTTGTACCTGCCTTGACCTCAGCGCCGGGCTTAACAGTCATTTTAGGAACCAGTCCCGGGAAGTCAACAGGCTTGACAGCATACCTGTCAGACTTTTCCTCTGGTATCAGGATTTTATCAGCCCTTCCTTTCATCCTGATATCAAGCCCCTTACGTAATTTTATTTGTTTGGACATACAGACTTATTTATAATATTAAAAACAACGCGAAATTAACTCAATGTTATTTGTTTAACACAAAATTATGACAAATATCATAATTTCCCTGACCGTGACAAAAATACCCTGCAGCTCATTGGAAGCTGCTGCTGTATAACATATAAAATAATGATACGGCCTGTATAATTACATGAGTCGCCTGAATCTATCATCTGTCCATTCCACTTTTTCACCTGTTTCTGACAGGAAAAGTACAATACCGGTAAAGTGATCAACCAGTCCTGCCATATTAACAAAATCAAATAAACCCGCTTCATCAGCCGGGCTGTGTATATAATCGGCAAAAGTAGTTGTGGCGAAGGTAGCACCTGGGATCCCGGCATATGTTTCCCCTTCTCTTCTGATCCTTGCAAAGGAGGCATTATCTGACATATAGAACAGCCTGTTGGCTACCGGTATGGTGTCAACAAGATTGTAACTGCCTCCCTCTTCCATCTCCTTTATAATCTCATCGAGATTTGAATAGTCGCAGCCCGACATATAATAATTACCCCTTCCCAGGTATTCAGAATGTCCTGTCATCTCAAAATTCATATTGACAAAAACATTTTCCAGGGGAAACGGCGGATTTGCAGCTATGTGACCTGATCCTTTCAATCCCATCTCTTCGGCGCTTACAGCAGCAAAGATTATTGAGCGTCCGGGCTTAAGCTTTTTCTCTTTTATCGTCTTTGCAATACCAAGCAATGTGCATGTGCCGGCCGCATTATCGTCGGCCCCATTATATATTGAATCGCCGTTCGCCGGCCTGCCCACCCCTACATGATCGAAATGTGCTGTAATAAGTATATACTCATCCTTAAGGTCCGGGTTGCTGCCTTCCAGCATACCTATTACATTCCTTTCACTGATCTCTTTTCCCGCCCTTGATTCAAAACTATACTTATGAATAAAATCATCATATCCTTTCAGAGGTGTTAATCCCGACTCCTCATACTGAGACGCTATCCAGCCTGCTGCCCTTGCCATCTCCGGCGATCCGCTTGCCCTGCCCCTCATCTCATCTGATGCAAGGAATGAGACCCACTCTTTGAGCTGCCCTGCTGTGACTAATGGCCCGGCTTCAGGCACTTCCTGTGCCTTTATTCTGCCGATTACAAAGGGCTGCACTGCTGCCAGCAACACCAACATGACCAGTTTTATACATATTATTCGTCCTGCCATCTTATCCAAATACAATTATTTATTATAAATATTCCTGTCTGCCAGCAAGGCAGCCGAGATTTTAACTATTTCCCTGCAGTATGTAAAATTACAATTATCTGTAATATCATTCAAACTATGATACGAAGGGTCATCAGCATCTTTGAAAAAAAACAGGGCAGGATAGCCATATTCAGAAAATGGATAACTATCACTGTACCTGTTAAGGCTGTTATCGGTATATGTATCCAGAATTGTATGCCTTGCGGCCAGGCGCATTGCATCATAAGGCAGTGTGCCTGAATTTTCATAATCCATTATATTGACCTTCCATAAAGCCATATCGGCCGAAGGTTCAAAGGCTATCATATCATTATTCAGCATCATCTTTATCTTGGACTGCTCACGGGCTGCTTTAGCACAATAGTCGTAGCTGCCGTACAGTCCCAGCTCTTCAGCTGCAAAGGCAATAAAAAGTACAGATCCTTCAGGCCTGAAATTATTTTCTTTCATCACCCTTGCCACCTCCAGTGCTGCCGCCACGCCGCTTGCATTATCATGGGCACCTGGCGCAATGGTAAAGGGATCACTGTCACTGCCTCCCAGTATGCTGTCGTAATGCCCTCCCATGATTGACAGGGAATCGGGGTAAAGACTTCCTTCAAGCCTTGCCATTACATTATACTGCCACATGCTGTAGTGGGTGTCGCGATAAGTCCGCTCGAGAAGAAAGGAATCCAGCCGGGCCGATGCATAACCGAAGCTGATAAACTTATCACGTATGGCTGCAGCTACCTCCCGCCTGTTATCCGCCAGACAGAACCTTGTCCCCATATCTTCCATCCATCTCACATATGAATGCAGGCTGTCAGCACTGATATCTTCTGTAAGTCCCTGTATCAATGCTTCCTTAAGCTCGGCCAGTGTATCTTCCCTGGTGCATGATCCAAGACCCGGAACCAGTAATGCAATACAGAGAAAGAAGAAAATCCTTTTCATCGGCTTCAGTCGTTTAGAAATAGTAAATATAAGTAATAATGCTTTTATGAAGGCACTCAGCAGGGGGATATCTGAATAATCGGGTAATATGCCCGTGTAATTCACGTTATCTTTTTAATTTAGTATCGTAATAAATTATAACTTAAGTAAACAGATGAATGCAAACTGCATAAAGTTTTTTCTGCCTTTATTATTCCTTATCCCTAGCGGTCTTTGTCCGGGACAGGAAATAAGTGATGATCCCGGGTACAGTTCAGGTGATATTAAATCAGTCCGGCTGCACCGTGAAGAATGGAACCTGTCATACCCTGTTATTTCACTGGGCTCCGATGAAAAGCTGGTTTTGCATTTCGACCTGCTGAATGATAATACTGAGACTTATTATTACAGTTTCACGCATTGTGATAAAGACTGGAATCCCAGCGGGGTATTTGAGTCAGAGTACCTGGAAGGCTTTGTTGAGAACCGGATTGAGAATTACAGGATGTCATTCAATACTACCGTTAACTATATTCACTACAGCCTGAGTTTTCCCAACAACGATGTATCATTTAATATCTCAGGTAATTATATTATCAGTGTTTATCCTTTTGGTGAACCGGAGAGGCCTGTTGTCACAAAGAGGTTTATGGTGAGTGAGAATGAGGCCTCAATAGATGCCAGCGCTGTACGGTCTAAGCTGACGGATTTCTATATTACCGGACAACAACTCGATTTCAGTGTCGATTATTCCGGTCTAAGGCTGCAGAACCCATATAATTTTATTTTCAGTACCGTGCTCAAAAACGGCAGGTGGGATAATGCCAGGACTAACCTTAAGCCTGACTTCACAGGCAACAACAGGCTTGATTATAACAGTCTTTCAGATATCGGGGTTTTCCCCGGAGGCAGCGAATACAGGTATTTTGATATCAGGAGCCTGCGTTACCAGACCGAGTATGTGAGAAAAATTGAGAATATAAATGGCTATTACCACGTACTGTTAAAAGAATCGGATAACAGGGCGGCACGGGGGTATTTCTATCACCAGGATTTTAACGGCAAATACTATATAGCTCACCAGGAGGGTATTGATCCGCATACTGATGCTGACTATGTTTACGTCTATTTCACCCTGCCTGCTGCTTTTCCCCTGGACCGGGATGTGTATGTCTTTGGTGAACTGACGGGCTGGGAGTTCAATGAAAAAAACCGTATGATGTACAATACCCAGACTCATAACTACGAATGCCGCCTGCTGCTTAAGCAGGGGTGGTATAATTATATATATGCTGTACCGGATGACAGACCTGGGGCCTCAGTTTTCAGTGAGTTTGAAGGCGATCATTACGAAACGGAGAATGATTATATCATACTAGTTTATTACAGGGATCCGGGCGGCAGGTATGACCGCCTTATCGGCCATCATATACTTAACAACTCAGGCAAGAGGCCTTAGTACCGGTGCTTTGCTGCTGAAAAGCCGTAAAGCCTTCACCTGCTGGCTACAGCCGGGGAACCGGAGCCTGTCTCAATGCTTTTTATGCACATCAATGCCATACTGCATATAGACAGTATGCTGGAGTGTTTTTAATATCTCTGTCATATATTCCCTGACAGCTTTCACTGAGCCGGGCAATGTATAAACCAGGCAGCTGCCCATTATTCCCGCTACTGAGCGGCTGAGCAGTGCATTCGGTTTTTCTGCACCGTATTTAAGCCTTATATGATCCATGATACCGGGTATCTCAATACTGATAAGGTCCTTAACCACATCAACGGTTATATCCCTTGGTCCAATGCCCGTTCCGCCTGTGGTAATAATTATATTATTATCCTGTGAGTACTCATTAAGCAGTTGCCTGAGCCGTGCCCTGTCATCCGGAATGATGACCGTTTCCGTTTCTATATCCCAGCTGATATCACTGAAATACCCCTTCAGCATTTTTTCCACCTCCGGACCGCTAAGGTCATCATATTCTCCTTTTGCCGCCCTGTCTGACAGGGTTATCACCAGTGCCTTGAATTTACCAGGTAGTTTCATGATTAAAATTATTTAAAAATAATGCGCAGGATATGGAACATCTTGTCTCACTATTCCTTTATCTTTTCAAGTAAACGGATATTATTGATCACCATTTTCTTATCCACCGCCTTACACATATCGTACACCGTTAGGAGTGCAACAGACACCCCTGTGAGGGCCTCCATCTCCACCCCTGTCCTGGCCCTGCATCTTGCCTCACACTCCACACTAACACCGGAATCGTCCAGGCTGGCTGTTACTGTAACCTTACTGAGCATTATATTATGGCATAGCGGCACAAGTTCAGATGTTCTCTTTGCAGCCTGCACCCCTGCTATCTCAGCCACAGTAAGCACATCTCCCTTTTTCATCCCGTTATTTCTTATCAGTTCCACCGTATCAGCCGACAGCTGTATTGATCCGGCTGCCCTGGCCGTCCGGGTACTCTCAGGTTTACCACCCACATCCACCATTCGTGCGCGACCTTTTTTATCGGTATGTGTCAGTTCCTTCATAACTGCAAAATTAAGATAAAAGACAGAAAGTCAAAGTAAAAAGTACAAGCCGAATAAAGCCTCAGCCCCCTATATTATAAAACTCACCCTTATGGTTCACCGTTCCGCAGGATGGCTTATTCTGAACAGCCATGGCCAGGGCTTTTTCAGCGCCCAGCTCCCTGATATCATACTCCTGGTCACTGAAGAGGCATGGTTTTACCTTGCCGCTGGCTGTAAGCCTGAGCCTGTTACAGGCAGCGCAGTTACCCCCATCACCCCCCTCAACAACAGTGAAGTCGCCCCGCCCAAGATCCATCTGCCTTATATACCTTATCTCCAGGCCTTTCTTCATGGCATAATCACTTACCATCCTGGCATCGGGCTCGTCCCTGGATTCACTTACCACACAATTTATCTTAACAGGTGTGAGTCCGGCCGACAATGCAGCATCAATACCTTCCATCACCTGGTCCAGGCTTCCACCCCTTGTTATCCATCTGTATTTATCCGGATCCATTGTATCAAGACTTATATTCACCCTTTGCAGTCCCGCCCCGGCCAGAAGCCCGGCATATTTCCCCAACAGGGTACCATTGGTGGTGATGGAAAGGTCCTTCACCCCTTTTATTGAGGCTATCATGGCTACAAGAACTGGCAGTTCCTTACGCACCAGCGGTTCACCACCTGTCAGCCTCACCTTATCTATTCCCTTTGCAACGGCAAGCCGCACAAAGGCTGTTATCTCGTCATAGCTGAGGATATCCTTATGACCCATAAGCTTTATCCCTTCGGCAGGCATGCAATACCTGCACCGGAGGTTACACCTGTCGGTCACTGATATCCTGAGGTAGTTTATCTTCCTGTTATATCTGTCGTACATCAACCTGCGTTCCTTTCTTTATTTCACCTAAACCCAGAGGCACCTCCATTATACCGTATGCTTCAGGCAGTGCATTTATATGTGCCGACCCGTGGTATTCGACCGGGATCACCGTCTCATCACGGCTCAAACTCACGGGTACCCATGCTGTTCTTCCTGCTCTTTTGCGCGAATAATCCCTTCCCAGTATATGTTTTCTTGCCTGTCCGTCCCCGGCTCCTCCCATAGCAGCCATCATCATTGGCCTTACTATAAGCTCAAACTGTATAAAGGAGGAAACGGGGTTACCGGGCAATCCGAAGACTAATGCATCATCATGCAGACCGAAGGTGGTAGGTTTGCCCGGCTGCACGGATATGCGGTCAAACAGTATTTTAACCCCGGCCCTTTCGAGGACCGCCGGCACCATATCAAAGTCGCCCATCGACACCCCGCCTGTAAGCAGCACCATATCACATTCTTCGATAGCTTTAGTGACAAGGCTGTATGTCTCATCCTCATTATCGGGGGCTATACCATAATATACAGCCTCCCCTCCTGCTCTTATAACCTGTGCAAGCAGCTGGTAAGCATTGCTGTTACGTATCTGCGAGGCCCCCGGCTTTTTATCAGGCTCCACCAGCTCGCTGCCTGTGCTTATTACAGCCACCACGGGCTTAAGGCCTACGGCCACACCCACAGCCCCCACGGTTGCCATCACTGCTATATCCTGTGGTTTAATAATCCTGCCCGCCTTTAATACCTTGTCCCCGCGGCGAATATCTTCCCCGTGTTTTGCTATATTATCTTTACCTGCTTTACCGGTAAACCTCACTTTTCCGTTCTTCTCTTCCGCCTCCTCAACCATAAAGACCCAGTCAGCACCTTCAGGTATGGCTGCCCCTGTCATTATCTTAACACATTCGCCTTCCTCCACCCTTCTGGATGCCGGTACACCGGCAGGGATAACTTCATTTATCAGCAGCTCACGGTCCAGGTCAGCCTTACGGCAGGCGTAACCGTCAACTGCTGTTTTATTAAAAGGAGGCATATCAATATCACTGATAATATCCTCTGCCAGTACGCGTCCGGGCGACTCCATAAAAGGTATATAATCAACTCCTGTTTTCCGTATATATTTCCCCGTTATTGTTATTGCTTCATCGAATGGTATCATTTTACAGCACATTTTTTATATTATCTGCAGTTCCCCGCCGGGGAAGCACAAAAATACATATTTATTTACCGCAAGCGATAATTCCTTTATCTCTTTACGGCTTATCAGGACATGGAATAAATCACCGGCATCCACGAACAGCTCATAACCGTTTTCCGCCCTGCTAATCTCTGTTATCCTGCCTTTAATACAATTTTCACTGTCCTTTTGTTGTATCTCTGACAGGCTTATTGCATCACTTCTTATCATCATCAGCCCGTCAGTGTTATAGTCCCCCGGCGGCAGGGTATACCTGTTGGAAGCCGACTCAGCAATATCCCTGCCATTATCCGCCAGTATTTTTACGCTGTAGAAGTTACGTATGCCCGCAAAGCGGGCCACAAATTTATTAACCGGCTTTAAGAACACCTTATCCGGCTCTCCTGTCTGCAGTATCCTGCCATTATGAATAACCCCCACCCTGCTTGCCAGCCTTACCGCCTCACTATAATCATGTGTGACATGCAATATGGTTATGCCCATGGCATTAATCTTACGCAGAAGCCTCCTAACATCATCGCGAAGGGTAGCATCGATGGAAGCCATAGGTTCATCCAGCAGTATTATCTCCGGTGATGTAACCAGGGTCCTTGCCACGGCAATACGCTGCCTTTCACCACCCGACAGGTCATTTGTTTTACGGTTCAGCAGATGTGTAATATTAACATTATCGGCCATCTCCCTCACCCTGGCGTCTATCACAGACCTGCCTGACTTTTTTATTTTAAGCGAATAGGCAATATTATCATAAACGGTCAGATGGGGGAAGATAGCGAAATCCTGAAAAACCATGCCTGTTTTGCGCTTCTGTATCTTTTCATTTGTTATATCCCTGCCCTTAAGGTAAATACTGCCTGTATCGGGTGATCTCAGTCCGGCTATAAGCTCCAGCAGCTGTGATTTACCGGCGCCCGAGCGACCGAGCAGCACAAAGTACTCCCCGTTTTTTATATCAAGGTTGATATCCCTGAGGGCAAAATCACCGTATGCTTTTGATATGTTTTTCAGTTCAAGC
>CAZGUR010000060.1:0-9840 GCA_964529295.1 uncultured Rikenellaceae bacterium
GAGTTATCCTTTCCTGCTTCCCCCCGGGACTGAGTGAGGTTTTGAAGAGGTATCTCCGGCCTGGATTATCGGGGGATGCTATATAATAAATCCATCCGTTTATTTCGTCGATACCGCTAACACTTATTACATCAAAATTACCCGGGGTAAGTAATCCAAGTTCTTTACCGGACCTGTCATATAAATACAGATGTTGCCAGCCATCCTTTTCACTCATCCAGATAAATTTATTCCCCTTATCAAGCCATTTAAAATTATTGTTGCATAACCATGCCTCATCTGTTTCTGTATTTATTGTAGTGAGATCACCAGATGAAATGTCTGCAATGATAACCCTTACACTGTCCTGGGTTCTGTTTGAAACATGGACCAGAAGTTCATTTGAATTGCCAGCCCAACTATCTATTCTAAGGTAGTCATCACTTGTTGTGTTTGGAATATCCAGCCATTTGATTGGACCACCGCAGCTTTCCACTATGCCTATCCGGGACGATGCCTTTTTCTGTCCTACCTTTACATACGGAAATTGTATTATTTCAGGATATAATGTCTCAGTATTATTTATCATGGTAAACATTGGTACTTCTGAGATATCAGATTCCACAAAGGCAATGAGCCTGCTGTCAGGACTCCAGTAATAGTTACTGCTATTTCCCCAATCCCCGTCATAGCGTTTCTTGTTTCCTGTATTTGTTATTTGATGAATTTCAAAAGAGCTAAGATCCTCTACAAATAGATTGTCATCCTTCTGGTAGCAAACTTTCTTGCCATCAGGTGAGAATTTAGCTCCTTTCAATGATTGTGATGGTGCATTTCCTCCCAGTTTAATCCATGTCCATAATCCTATATCCAGTATCCAATAATCACCTTCGTTGCTACCCCAGACCTCCTGGGTGGTATTGGTGAATGCTACCAACCTGTTTCGGTTTGTTGTAAACTCGTAGGAATTGACAGTTTCAGATGTGCCTGGAATTTTCAGTCTGTATGACGGTACCAGCACTTTCCTGCTACCGGAAGAAGGATCATACAGAACAATATCCCTTCCTCCCGATTCTGATGATTCAAAAAGGGTATATCCTTTATCCTCATAATGCCACCTCCATTTAACAGGTCCATATGAATTGGCTTCAAACTCATCGTTGAAAATTCTATCAAGCGTAATAAGCGAGGGATCTTCAGGCTGACAGAATACCACCATATTAATAAACAATATGAATATAGTAGCAGCATAAATTTTAAAAATCATGACAGTGTTGTTTAGAGTGTTTTATCAATAAGAATTATATTATTTGTTTAGTATGACTTCTCATATATAAGTTTGTATAAAACTCTTCATCCGTGCATGGATTGAAAATATTGCAAGTTCTCCAGATGGCAACCTTCTCATATGGCTGAATATTAATTGAATAATTCCCGTTTACATCTGTTGCAGTACCTGTCATATTACCCTTGATTTGGGCAGTGACACCGGGAAGTGTTTGTCCATCCCTGGCGCTGCTGACGGTTCCTGTGACAGTTTGTGCTACAAGGATCTGTAGTCCTGAGCATAATAAAACCAAGACATAAAGAACTGGTTTTTCAATTTATAACTTAAGATTAGCGTTAATTAAGTAGCAATAAATGAGAATATGCATTAATAATCAATCAACTGCTTATCCAAAATGTATACTATATTGATATTATGTCATTGAAGCAAATCAATCAACAAGAACCAACCGATTGTTTTGCGACATAAATTAATCTGCTTATGGTCTGTAAATGTCTGTTGCCAGGCTGATGCCTACGCCAATAAGCTTCAGAACCTTTGAGTCAGTATTAGCAATATTATTAAGCCATGAAATGATATTCTCCTGAGCTGTTCAGAAAGATAGATTTAGAAAGATAAAAATGAAAATACAAAGGATATTATTCACTTGCATGAACAGATTATTTAATAGCTTTCTCATAGGCTTCCTTTCCTCCAACCACAGGCAGGGTAAGCACAGTGCCGTCAATATCAACCGTCAGCTCCGTACCTGGATCGGGCCATAGTGTAAAGTCCCTGTCGCTGGAGAATATCATCAGCCCTATCTGTTGTCCTGCCTTTATCACCTGGTCATCAGGTTGCAGCTCAAAGCTCATCTCGTAGAACTGTCCGGGTACCAGTGACTCACTTTCCCACAGTGAGTCGTGGTTCTGAAGGTCGGCCCATCCACGTGTGATGATATTGTCAGTGATCTGGGTGTTCCTTCTTTCAGTCCATGGCAGTGATACCATCCATACCGAAAGGTTAACGGCCGGCTTGCTGCTTGCTGCCCTGATGGTTATATGTGGCACCCCTGAGATATGGAGATCTTCCTTCAGTACCGGGCTGACATATATAAGCCTGTGGTCTGTCCATTCGGCACGGGCCAGTGCAGCACCGTCAAATGATACATTGTCAACAAGTGTTTCTTTACCCTGTCCACTCACCGGATCTGTCAGCAGTTGCCCTCTTTGCGGTGCACCTGCCTTAAGGTGCAGTTTAACGGGTGATGCCTCAGGATTGGGGTAGTCGGCATAGGGTGTGGGTTCTGTCCTTTCATCACCTTCGCGCACTATCCATGCAGCGGGATCACTTTCCACATCATTCTCAACATCAAACAGGTAACGTGTAAACCACCTGTTCATCATTTTCATTGGCGGCGGACCGCCATGTCCGCCCTGGTGGTAGAATATCTGCAGGGGCACATCTTTCTTTTTCAGAGCTTCAATAATACGGTAGCTGTGTTCCGGTACCACATTCCAGTCATTGAAGGCGTGTGCCATCAGCACTGCGGCCTTTAGTGGTTCCAGGTCATTGAGGTAGTCGCGCCCGGCCCAGAAATCATTATAGTCGCCCGTAATACGGTCAAATCCCTCCGCCATCTCGCCGTCTCTTATATTGCAGTCGCACCACTCATTCCTCTCAGGGTTGCCACTGTGAATAAAGTCATACAAAAAATCAATGTCTTCACCCAGCCAGCCTCCGGGATGCCTTATCAGTCCGTTCGACCTGTAATAATGATAATAGGATGTATTTGGCGCTATGGGTATTATTGCTTCCAGTCCGTCCACACCCGTTGTAGCCGCTGCCAGCGGCAGTGTGCCGTTATAAGAGGTGCCTGTCATTCCCACCTTGCCTGTGGTCCAGTAGGCTTTCACTTCTTCATCACCATCAGGGGAGCTGTAGCCTTTGGCCCTGCCGTTAAGCCAGTCTATAACAGCCTTTGGCGCCAGCGATTCATTATCTGCTCCCACGGTGGGACATCCCTGTGAGAGTCCCGTTCCGGGCGATGATGAATGGACAACAATAAATCCGCGCGGCACCCAGTCATTAACATGGGAGTTGGAGATAACGGGCCGCTGAATATTACCACTGTTCTCCGGTGCATGAAGGCGCTCAGGTGGCTCTTCCTGCAGCTCATGCCTTACATCCCAGAGGTATTCCCTGCCATTGGCCGTGCCGGCGAAGTAGGGACTGCTGACATATATAACCGGCAGCTTAAGACCTTCACTCTCTGTCTGGTATGGTCTTGTTACGTCAACATGCATTCGATCCGGACTCCCATCGCCATCGGAGTCAAAACCCGTCTCAACCCACAGGTCATGCCTGATCCATGTTTCCGGGTCCTCAAAGGCAGGTACAATCTGTGCCTGTCCGTCAACAAATATGGGAGTGGCCTGAGCCTTGATGGCTGTTGTGGAGAATAATGCAAGGATAAGTGCTAGAGTAATTGTCTTGATGCCTTTCATGGTGGGAATATATTTATTTATAAAAACTAATTTTAAACTTACAGTGCAAAGCTTTGCAATATAATTAAGCTGCTGCTGCTTTCAAAAATAATAATTTCGTTCGAATCAACCTTTACCGCTGCTGCTGCTTTCAAACATAATAACCCCGATCTAATTCGCCCTTATTGCTGCTGCTGTCAAACATGGAAGAAGCTCCGGAGGTTCTTGCCTCTTTTCATGCGATAGTGCATAAAGAATAAGATCCCTGCCAGGGGCACCAGTGTGGCTGCAGTGATGGCTGACCAGTCTATAACCACATAATCCTTAAGGTAAAGGTCTGTGAAAATATCAATCACCATACAAAGGACGGATATCTCTATGAGGATATATCCAAGCATATTAAAACCTTTCCACCTCAGCTTTCTGAGTATCATAATAAACAGGGCAAAGAGTATCCAGAAGGTGACACTTACGGGCAGGCCTATAGCCGTAAACCATGTTATGGGAGGATTAAGCATGTCAAATATCATCAGCATAGCGAGGGTTGTCACAGCCAGTGCCAGGCCAAGACTGACAAGGCGTTTCAGGAGAAATGTGAAGGAGGTGATAAAGAGCCAGAGGCCGGTGATGGATGTTACGGCGTATAAAGACCAGTTAAGACCTTTTACAATTACCATATCCACAATAATACAGATAAGGTTTGCGGAGAATGCTATTATTGCTGACAGCTCCCATAACTGAATTCTTGATTTCTTTTCCGAGAGGTGAAGTATATCGCTCGAGTATTTTTTATCATCCTTTTCCTTCTTTTTATCAGGAAGAGATTCGCAGAGCGGACATTTCTCAAGTCCCTCATCAAGTATAACCCCACAGTCAGGGCAGATTTTATTATTTATTTTGTCCATGATACGGCTTCTCTTTGTTCATATTTCTTTCTGTTGCCAGATATTTTTAAGCATTTTAACCTTCAGTCCTTTGTGAGCAAGGAATGAGAAAAAATCCCTTTCCAGTTCCGTATTTCCACAGTTATTGGAAAAACTGATACATAAGCGGTCACGGAAACTGAGCATTCCGCAGCTGACATTCAGCTGTGATACCGGTGGGGGAGCAAGCATTGACATAGTCTCAATATGAGGAGCTGCCTCTTCCGGCATTCTTGCTATACCCACATTTGTCAGTACCCCTGAGTATTTTGTTGCCCCGTGCTTTTTAAAGGCGGCAGACAGTATTATGTCTTTGATAAATACCGGTGTTGTCCTGATAAATATATTTTTTTCAGGCTTTACATTCCGTCTTATCACCTTGCTCAGCACTTTTTTATCTGTTTCTATCTGCATATAATTGTGCACATGGTTCAGTATCTCTTCAAACGAGTAATAGCCCAGCCTCATATCCAGCTCAGGCAATACAAAAAGTGAGAAATTACGCATGGTGCTGCTGGGCAGACTGCGGCGCATATTAATGGGGATCTCAAGTCTTATTATGTGCTTATCCCTGTTTTCGTCCTTTTTCCATATCTCCTGCATGCAAAAAAGATAGACCGATGCCAGGTATTCGGTGATTGTTACATTATTCTCCCTTGATAATTCTTTAAGGCCTGAGACGTGTATCTCAGCCTGGATAATACCCAGGTATCCCTTGCCCCTGGCTTTGAACGGTAAGTGCCAGGCATTTTCCAGCTTGGGTGGTTTGGGAACATCCTTTTTAAAATACCTGCTGTAAGAGTCTTCAGTTTCAGAAGGCCGGACAGCTGATGAAGGATCGAATATACCTTCGGAGTAGGGTATATCGTAGCCGCAGTTCCTGAGATATGTTACCAGCAGGGTCCTTAAGAATTCCAGTCCGCCACTTCCGTCTGTTAAAACATGCAGAAACTCAACAGATATCATTTTTCCTTCGACCACTATCCTGAACAGGGCATCGTTGCTTTTTGTTGCCGGGAAAGCGATAAGTGGCCTTTTGTCTTCCTTTACAATTGAAGGCCTGATATTTTTGTCGTACTCAAGGAAATACCAGAAGAAACCCTTTCGCAGGCTTGTAAGGTAGTAGGGGAAACGCTGTGATGTGACCTCAAGGGCTTTTTTTAATGCATTGATCCTTACCGGCTCAGCCAGTACACATCCTATCCTGAAAACCGAGCTCAGCGATTTGCTTATTACCGGAGGGAATATCTTGGCCGCATTATCAAGCGACATCCATCCTTTGTTCTCTATATCAACACTATAATCCTTTCTCATCCTTTTACCTCTATTCAGTTCAAAGGTAAGAAACTTTATTTGTGTTATAGAGCATTAAGATTTACATATTGGCAATTATTACTTAATTTTAAAAACTTTAAGCTGAGATAATTTCAAACTGAAAAATCTTAATATTTTAAAATCTTAACATATAAAAATCTTAACATATAAAAATCCTAACCTCTGAAAATTTTAAGCTATGAAGAACAGACTTTCTCTTTTATTTCTTTACTCATGCATTATCCTGTTTTTTGTTTCAGTGCATGATGCGGGTGCCCAGCGCTATAATACACCAGGAGGTATACTGGGATGGGCCGATGACAACCATTATATTGAAAGAAGCACTGATGATGAAGGTAACACCCTTATTATGAAAGTGCATATTAAAACAGGTAAGAAGCAAAAATATGATGAGTATATAAACTACCGTGAGGAGTTCAGCAATTCGCTGCCCGATGGTTTTGAAATGACTTATACCTCTGTTATCAGTTCCGATAAGCGCTATATAATCCTCGAAAAGGATGATGACCTCTGGCTTTTCGAACTGGGTGATAATGAAGCCCTGCAGCTTACCCGTGATGATCTTAAGGAGAACAATCCTGCATTTTCTCCTGACGGCAAAAAGATTGCCTATACAAAAGGCAGGGAACTGTATGTTTACGACCTTGTAAGCAACAGTGAGAAGAGGCTTACCTTTGATGCAGGGGATAAGATATATAATGGATATGCCTCATGGGTTTATATGGAGGAGATACTTGGCCGGGGCAGTCGCTATTCCGCCTTCTGGTGGTCGCCCGACAGCCGTAAGATATCATACCTGCACACCGACGAAACGCAGGTGCCTGAGTTTATTATTAACCGCATAGATGAGGAAGACGGCCTCCACGGTACCCGGGAAATAACACCTTATCCCAAACCCGGCGATCCCAATCCAATGGTGAAGATGGGGATAGTGGATATTGAATCTGCTGCTACTGTGTGGGTTAAGACAGACTATACAAAGGACCAGTATATTGCGTGGCCCGACTGGACCCCCGACAGTAAAAAGCTGATGGTGCAGGTGCTGAACCGCGACCAGGATGATATGAGTTTTATCCTGGCTGATATCACTACCGGTGATTATAAAGAGATATACAGGGAGACAAGGGATACCTGGATTGATTTTTTTACCGATAACTATATAATGAAAGACGGCTCCGGTTTTATTATAAGGAGCAGCCGGTCTGACTGGATGAACCTTTACTATTATGGCTGGGACGGAACTCTGAGGGCGCAGCTGACGGATAAGGACTGGAGGGTGACGCGAGTGCTTAAGGTGGATGAGGATAAAGGACATCTCTTCTTCTCCGGCACGGGGGGCGAATCAACGGAGAGCCATATCTTCAGGGTTAAGCTGGATGGTAGCGGGCTTATAAGGTACACCGATGTACCCGGCTTACATTCAGCCAATATCTCACCCTCAGGCAAATATATTATCGATGCATGGTCTAACCTTTCAACACCCACCACGGTGGTTGCCCTGGACAGTAAGGGAAGGAAAGTAAGGGATATAGAACTGCCCGATATGGAAGAGGCTGATAATAAGCCTGCTTTTGAGCTGGTAAGGATAGAAGCGACCGACGGCTTTATGCTGCCTGCCATAATATCATACCCTGAAAATTTTGATGCATCAAAAAAGTACCCGGTGGTGTTTACCATTTATGGCGGACCGGATGCAGGAGGGGTAAGGAACAGGTATATGGGTGACAGGTCAAGCTGGTACGCGCAGAACGGTATCATTACTTTCTCTGTTGACCACAGGGCATCAGGACATTTTGGTAAAGCGGGACTCGATTATATGCATCGTAACCTGGGTAAATGGGAGATGGCCGATTACAAAGAAGCTGTTAAGTGGCTGAGGGAAAAACCATTTGTTGATGCTGACAGGATGGGCATAACAGGCGGATCATACGGGGGTTATACAACAGCTCTGGCCCTGACAGAGGGGGCAGGTTACTGGACACACGGGATAGCCAAGTATTCGGTTACCGACTGGCGGCTCTATGATAATGTTTATACAGAGCGTTTTATGGACACCCCGGAGGATAATCCCGAAGGCTATAAGAATGGTTCAGTGCTTACCCATACAGAAAACCTGGAAGGGAAGCTTTATATCGTACATGGCATGGCCGATGATAATGTGCATATGCAAAACTCCATATGGCTGATATCCAAACTGCAGGATGAGGGTAAGATTTTTGATTTTATGATATACCCCGGTGGGCGTCACGGCTGGGGCGGTGCTAAAGGAAAACATTCAGCCAATGAGGATCACCGGCGCTGGCTGCAATGGTTCTTTGGAGAGTAGCAGTAGAAAATTAGCTGACATTTATGATATTGTTAGTGTTGGTTTTATGAAGTTATGAATATCTGTTTTACTATATTAAGAGTATAAGTTTTATGATATTGAGAGTAGCTGTTTTGTTTTTACTCCTTTCCCTGGCTTTTTCTTCATGCGGGGATGAGGCTTACCGTGTTGAGTTTACTGAACTGGACACGGGCACTGATGCCAGCATAAGGGCCCTGCATGTGGTGAGTGATAACATAGTGTGGGCTTCCGGCAGCAGCGGCACCTTTCTGGTAACAAGCGATGGCGGGGAGTCGTGGACCAGCGGCACCGTTCCCGGTGCGGGGAGCGATGATTTTCGTAATATACATGCGTGGAATGAAAAGGAGGCACTGCTGTTCGGTATAGCTCACCCCGGGAGGGCATATTATACAGCCGATGCCGGCGATACATGGGAGATGGTCTATGAGAATGACACCGAAGGCATATTTTTTAATTCGCTGAATTTTGCTGATGATAACACAGGCATGGCCCTGAGTGATCCTTTTGACTCCTGCTCTTTTGTTATCCGTACTGAAGACAGGGGACAATCATGGGAAAGGCTGGAAGGCCTGCCCCTGCTTGTTGAGGGTGAGTATAATTTTGCGGCATCCAACAGTTGTATAGATTATCATGCAGATGGTAAGGTGTGGATTATAACGGGCGGACAGGCAGCCAGGGTCTTTATTTCACATGACCATGGCAAGAGCTGGATGGCTCGTGAGACGGGACTCATACATGGTAAGGCATCATCAGGAGTGTTCTCTGTATCCTTCTTTGATGAGAAAGAAGGAATAGTGGTGGGCGGCACCTATGATGAGCCTGACCTGAATGATAAGGTTGCGGCGTGGAGCGAAGATGGCGGCTATAACTGGCAGGCAGCGGAAATAATGCCCCGCGGATTCCGTTCATGTGTTATATGGCTGCAGGATGGTGAACGGAAGCTGGCCTTTGCCATTGGCAAGACGGGATGCGATTATTCAGGCGATGGTGGCAGAACATGGAGTGCCGGGAGTGATGTCAGGGATTATTACACTGCCCGTGCAGTGACCGGTACACTGAAGGGTTATGCCGCGGGTGCCGGGGGCAGGATAGCCAGCTTTGAGATGGTGAAATAATATTTTTATTGCCTGCTGTGGACGAAGTATGGTGCTGGATAAAAAGAGTGAAGGAGAGTCAATAATTCCGGGTGCTCTTAAGCAGAGTAAAAGAATGTGGGCGAAATTTGGAACTATTGAGAATTGTTCGTTAGCTACTAATTAAAGATAAAAAGACAACTATATGCCAGATTCAAAAGATAAGCTGAAAGCAATAAGGGAGCAGATGAGTGAAAAGGGTATTGATGCTTATATAATACCCGTAACCGATCCCCACCTCGGGGAATATGTGCCGGATCACTGGAGGATAGTGCGCTGGCTGACAGGATTTGCAGGCTCGGCGGCCAATGTGCTTATTACCCGCGATTTTGCGGGACTATGGACTGATTCAAGGTATTTTGTGCAGGCT
>CAZGUR010000060.1:9850-14289 GCA_964529295.1 uncultured Rikenellaceae bacterium
GAACGGGTTTTGAGCTGGTAAGGCTGAAGGTGCCGCACACCCCTGAATATATCGACTGGCTTGTGGAGAATATGCCTGCCGGGACTAAAGTGGCTGCTGATGGAAGGATAATGCCGCTGGGAACGGTCAAAATGATGGAAAAAGCTTTTTCGCGAAAGAAGATAAACCTGAATACTGATGTTGATCTTATATCTGGTATATGGCATGACAGGGAGCCTATGCCGGATGCAGAGGCTTTTGAGCATGCTATCCGTTTTGCCGGTAAGGGCAGGGCGGATAAGATAAAGGAAACCCGGTCGGTGATGAAGTCCATGGATGCCGATTACCATCTTCTGACATCTCTCGATGATATTGCATGGTTGCTCAATATAAGGGGAGGGGATGTTGATTACAGTCCACTTTTCACTGCATTTGCCCTTCTGGGTCCTGATGAATTGTTCCTCTTTGCTCCCGGGAAAAAGATACCCGTAAGCCTGCAAAAGAAGCTTAACGATGATGGTGTTATTATAAAGCCTTATGAAAGTCTTGGAGATGAGCTGTGCAGCCTGGAAGAGGGCAGTAGCATTATGCTTACCCCCGGCACAACATCCGCCTCGGTTTTTAAGTCCATTCCCGCCGGAATGGATATTATAGAGGAGGTAAGCATACCCACCCGTATGAAGGCAGTGAAGAATGATGTGGAGATAGAGAATATACGACAGGTGATGATAAAGGACGGTGTTGCCATAACAAAGTTCTTTTACTGGCTTGAAAATACAGTCGGGAAAGAGAAGATAACAGAGATAAGCGCTGCTGATAAACTGCTGGAAATGAGGATGGAGCAGGAGGATTGTACAGGTCCCAGCTTCGCCACCATAGCAGGTTATAATGAGCATGGTGCCCTGCCTCATTATTGTTCAACACCTGAGACGGATGTTGAGCTGAAGGCTGAAGGTATCTTTTTGCTTGACAGCGGTGGACAGTATTACGGGGGCACCACTGATATCACCCGCACCATATGTCTTGGTGAGCCCACTGCACAGCAGAAGAAGGATTTCACCCTGGCCCTCAAAGGGACCATTAACCTGGCCATGGCAAAGTTCCCGCTGGGCACAAAAGGATACCAGATAGAGATACTGGCAAGGAAGGCCTTGTGGGATCATGGCCTTAATTACGGTCATGGTACAGGTCATGGCGTAGGCTGCTTTCTCAATGTGCATGAGGGACCGCAGACTATTGGCACCGGGGCCTCGGGCGACCTTAAGACCATAATGGAGCCGGGCATGCTGACAGCCGATGAGCCTGCCATATACAGGGAAGGTGAGTACGGGTTCAGGACTGAGAACCTTATACTCTGCTATAAGGATGAAAAGACAGAATATGGCAGCTTCCTGCGCTTTGAGACGGTGACCCTCTGCTATATTGACACTTCACTGGTAGCAAAGGAGCTGATGACGGAGGAGGAGATAAGCTGGCTTAATGATTATCATAAGAGGGTATATGATATACTCAGCCAGCTGCTGCCCGGGGAGACAGCATCCTGGCTAAGGGAAAAAACAAAATCCATTTAACAGGCAGTCGTCCTTAACAGGAGAGGATTATTGAAATACCGGCCTCTTTCACACCTGCGCCTGCCTGGAAACATGGTATACCTTTATTGTCAGCCTCTTACCTTTTTACTACAGGAAACTCGGTGATTCTCAGTTTGGCGCTGCCATAGGGTACAAGCTCCAGCTCATGGGCTTCATCGCCTGATATAACCGGACTCACCGGGGGAGCAGCCGCTGAATTATCTTCGAGACCCCAGCCAGGTATCTGAACACCTTTGAGCTTCAGTATAACAGGGGCATCCCTGTCCCATACAATATGCTTTTGTTCCTCTGCTGACCATAAGGCATCACCCTTATCGGCAAAGGGGTATCTGCTTACGGGGTTTGTAACGATTTCAATGTTCTGACCCGGATTATCCTCATCAAGAAGCAGCCCGTAGTTCCAGTCTGACAGCGGCCCAATCTGCCAGTCGGCGCTGCCCATATAGTTGTGCGACTCATAACTCATTTCAGCTTCAGAGTATTTTTTGTCTATCCTCAGAGAGTAGTAAAGGGGACCGCGTAATATGGATACCGAGTTATTGTACCTTCTTTCCGTCCTGATAGCAAAAGGTATATCCAGTGATATAATATCACCATCTTCCCATTTAGCCATTAACCTGACTGTCTCCCCGCCACGGGCAAATATCTCTTCCCCCCTGTATTGAATGTCCGCCTGCTCAGCCCAGCCCGGTATTCTCAGGTAGAGAGGGAATTCAACTTTCTTTTCCGTCTCAATGGTAAAAGTGATCTTCCCGTCAAAAGGGTAATCCGTTTCCTCTGTTATGGTAACGGGACTCCCATCGCCTACCAGGGCGCTGACTTTGGAGGGACCGTATACACCGGCCACCAGGCCCCTGTCATGGGTGGCCATCCACATATGTTCAACGAATTTGGGCCATCCCTGGTGCATATTGGCAAGGCAGCAGGGATAGTTGGGCATAAGCCCGTATATATTCGACTCTTCCCTGTTGGTGCTCCAGTTCCTTTCAGCCACATTTACCAGCACCTGGTTGGACTGCTGGTCGTACTGGTGGGTCCAGCCGTCAGCTGTCATAGTTCCGGGAAGGGCATTATAGGCCAGGTGCTCAAGCCTGTCGCCAAGCGATACCTCACCGAAGATCCTGAATAGTTCCTCCAGTGAAAACATATATTCCACCACGGCACACATCTCTGTGCCCTGTGCCGGGTTTTTTCCCGAGAGGTGCTCATCGCCAGAGAACCTGCCTGCAGCCTGGTCGTGGTGCCTGACATATTTCTCTATCCCCGTAAACACGGCATCCTTATGCCTGTCATCCCCTGACTGCTGGTACCAGAGTCCCGGGTACTTTATGGCCATGGCATTATTAACCACGTGGGCTGTCAGTCCGGCAGCCTCCCAGTTATGTGGTATACCCCCCTCTGCCACAGCTGTTGAATCCCAGGGGAAGGTTTCATAATAAGCGGTCCAGTCAAAGCTGTTATTCTGTATTGATGCAATGGTCTCGAGTATCCATGGTTCTTTAAGCCTCCTGTAAAGCCAGTAGCCGGTGACGGCATTTTCCATTGCCCTCACACCCCTCCATTCACTGTCGGGCCAGTCAGGCTCATTCTCGTGCAGGTACCTGTAGTAGGAGGTGATAACATCCAGGGCCCTCCGGTCGCCCGTAGCTTCAAAATACTGTATAAGCACCTTTGATGCCACGGCCAGGGGCCACCTGTCTGTTGTGGTTTCAGGACCGAACCAGCCATCATCGTCAGAGCTGTTAATAATAAAATCCATCCACTCCTTAACTTTAAGCTTCAGCCTTTCATCATCAAGTATATAGGCGAGGGGTACCAGTCCGTCAAGATAATAAGGGCCTCTTTCCCATGATTCGCCACCCTTTCCTCTCCAGCCCGAGTTTACCAGGTCTTCCCAGAATTCGTCGAGGTGACCTGTAAGTCCGGCCGCCTGTATCTCCAGTTCATCCTCCAGCCACCCGGCCGGCTGAACGCTGCCCAGGGGCAGCTTAATATATGCCTCCTGTACAAGTGGCTTTGGGTTTACAGGGTACAGGGAAATTTCAGACTTTTTTTCACATCCGTTGCTTGCGGCTAATATCAGTGCAAGGACTGTCAGCAGAGTGTATTTCATATTTTTATTCTTTTTAAAGAGTGATATAAAACTTGTTAAATATCAGGAAAATTTACAAAACATTATGATCAAAAATACAATTATAAAGAAATTTTTTCGCTACTCCTGCAAACAAAATAGAGCAAATCAATTTAGCCTTCAAATAGCTTAAGTGACCATATTATTTGGCACCGTGTGTGGATAAAAAATAATATCTAATTACATAATTATGACCGATGTTGTTTTTTTATTAATAAATAATATTATACATTTACCTTGTTTACTAACCTAAAACTTAAATTCTATGAAGAAACTAACGCTGATTTTTTCATTGCTTGTGCTTAGTAGTATAACCATGCTATTTGCACAAACAGTGCAAATCACGGGGACAGTTACCGATGAACGAGATGGTATTCCTATCCCTGGTGTGTCTGTTGTTGCAGTTGGTACCACAATAGGTACCACAACAGATGTAGATGGTAATTACAGTATTGCAATACCGTCTAATGTGAACATGCTGGAATTTTCCTTTATCGGCATGAGAACCGTTGAGGTAGCAATCGACGGTCGTACAGAGATTGATGTAGCCATGGCTGCTGATATTTTTGGCCTCGATGAAGTAATTGTTACCGGTGTTGCCTCACGAACACCCAGAAAAAAGCTATCTATTTCTGTTGACCAGGTTGGAGAAGACCAACTGAAAGAAGTCCCTGCTATCTCAGCAGCAACTGCATTGCAGGGTAAAGTATCCGGTCTTAAGATAGTTCAGGCAACCG
>CAZGUR010000061.1:0-14234 GCA_964529295.1 uncultured Rikenellaceae bacterium
CAACAGCCTTATATCAGGCGGATTCCGGATTGACAGGGTGAAATATTCTGACCACTACCCTGTTACATCTTTTTTCAGGATAAAAGATTAAACCTGAATAAATGATCAGAAAGGAAGGTTTTCCAGGTCTACATTACCCCCTGATAATATCACTCCCACCTTATGGTTCCGAAACAGTTCAGGGTTCTCATAGATAACCGCCAGGCTTACAGCCGATGAGGGTTCAATTATGATTTTCATCCTTTCCCATACCAGCTTCATACATTTAATAATACTCTCTTCCTTTACCGTAAATATACCATCAAGCTTATCATTAAGTATGGCGAATGTCCTTTCGCTCAGTGTGGTAAGCAGTCCGTCCGCTATAGTATCAGGATTATGATGCGGAATATGCTTTCCGGTTTTCATCGACCTGTAAGCATCATCAGCTCCCAGGGGCTCAGCTCCGTATACCCTTACACCCTTCTTAATCCCTTTGACAGCTGTTGCTGTTCCGCTCATAAGCCCTCCGCCCCCCACAGGGCCGATAACTGTATCCAGACCGGAATATTCATCCAGAAGCTCAAGGGCTGCCGTTCCCTGCCCGCATATAACATTGAAGTTATCATAGGCATGTATAAAGGTAGCCCCTGTCTCCTGTATTATCTTATCTGCCGTTTCTTCCCTGGCCTTCAGGATCGGCTCACAATAACTGATATCTGCCCCGTAGCCGGCCACAGCCTTTTTCTTTACTTCAGACGAGTTGGATGGCATCACTATATAGGCTTTTGCCCCTCTCATCCTGGCAGCCAGGGCTACAGCTGCTGCATGATTGCCTGATGAATGTGTCAGGACTCCGCGGTCCAGTTCCTTCCCGCTTAAAGATAAAACAGCATTGCTGGCACCCCTGAACTTAAATGCACCAACCTTCTGAAAATTTTCGCATTTAAAATACAGCTCCGCACCAAACAAACCATTAAGCTGTGAGGAACTCAGCACAGGCGTCTTATGTACATACTGCTTTATCCTCTCATAAGCATCAACAATATCATTTAATACTGGAAACCCGGTATCATTCATTCTTTGTTATTAAAAAATACTGTAGGCAACGGTCAGTCCGGCCATCACAACAGACACCATGGTCATCAGTTTGATAAGTATGTTAAGTGAGGGTCCTGATGTATCTTTAAACGGATCACCCACTGTATCACCTACCACTCCTGCATGATGAGCCTCACTGCCCTTACCGCCGTAATTACCTTTTTCAATGTATTTCTTGGCATTATCCCATGCACCGCCTGCGTTATTAAGCATTATAGCCAGGGTAAAACCGGTTGTCAGTCCGCCAACAAGCAGGCCTACAACTCCGGCCACACCCAGAACCACGCCTGTGGCTATAGGCACAATAATAGCAAGTATGGATGGTACTACCATTTCCCTCTGGGCCCCTTTGGTTGAGATAGCCACACATTTGGCATACTCAGGCACAGTCGTTCCTTCCATAATACCAGGCAGGTCCCTGAACTGGCGCCTTACCTCATCAACCATAGCTCCCGCGGCACGTCCCACCGCTTTCATTGTCATGGCACAGAAAACGAAAGCCATCATGGCACCAAGGAAGATGCCACCCAGAAGCATGGGGTTGAATAATGACAGGTTATAGGCAGAAACAAAATCGTCTATATGTGCCGAAGCAACCTGAACGGCCCTCTGCCCTTCTCCAACCACAGGAACTGAATCAGTATAGAACAGTATGTTTCCTATCTCCTGGAATCCTTCTATGCTTTTATCTGCCAGCTTACCGAGCCATAGTCTTACTTCCTCAAGATATGCGGCCAGCAATGCCATGGCAGTCAGGGCAGCCGATCCTATGGCAAAGCCTTTACCGGTAGCAGCTGTTGTATTACCCAGCATATCGAGCGCATCTGTCCTCTCCCTTACTTCAGGAGGCAGGGCTGACATCTCTGCATTACCACCTGCATTATCTGCAATGGGACCAAAAGCATCTGTGGCCAGTGTTATTCCCAGTGTTGACAGCATGCCAACGGCGGCAAAGCCTATACCATATACTCCGTCGGCAAAATGTGTAAATCCGCCCGCCAGGCCATAGGCCGCAATGATACCGACGGCTATGGTAACCACAGGTACCCATGTTGAGTACATACCCACGGCCACTCCATCTATAATTGTTGTAGCCGGCCCCTGCTGCGCCTGCCGTGCAATGCCCTGAGTGGGCTTGTATTCATCAGAAGTAAAGTACTCGGTCCCCTGTCCTATTATCACACCTGCCACCAATCCGGCCACAACAGAACCAAATACACCCCAGCTTATCCAGTCAGCCATTGCAAGTCCGGCAACAGCCACGAGTATGAGGGCAGAGCTGCCACCAGTACCAAGGAGCAGGGCATTAAGGAGATTCTTCTGTGTGGCTGATTCTTTGGCCCGCACCATGTATATACCTGCTATTGAAAGTATAATACCTATTGCAGCCACTATCATGGGTGCAATTATAGCTTTTGTCTGTGCTTCGGGCGTCAGCATGGGGAGAGCGGCGCCAAGGGCGGCCGTAGCAAGAATAGAGCCTGCATATGACTCGTACAGGTCAGCACCCATACCTGCAACATCACCTACATTATCGCCTACATTATCGGCTATTGTAGCCGGGTTGCGAGGATCATCCTCGGGAATGCCAGCTTCAACCTTTCCAACCAGGTCAGCACCCACATCAGCAGCCTTGGTATATATACCGCCGCCAACGCGTGCAAATAGGGCCTGGGTTGATGCGCCCATACCAAAAGTAAGCATCGTCACTGTTATCTCCACCATCTTCTGATGATCTGTAGTGCCTTCATGAACAAATGTCAGGCCTAACCATTTAAGTCCGTGTTCCATATTCTCAGGCGTAAAGACCACCTTGCTAAGAAAAACAAACCAGGCTGCAATATCAAGCAGGGCAAAGCCTACAACCACCAGCCCCATTACAGCTCCGCTGCGAAAAGCGATCTTCAGGCCCTGGTTTAGTGATTTTGATGCCCCGTGTGCTGTACGTGCAGAAGCATAAGTAGCAGTACGCATACCCAGGTACCCGCACAGACCGGAGAAGAAACCACCGGTGAGAAATGCTATGGGCACAAAGGGATTCTGTACGCCCATATAGGCAAGAATGGTAAGAAAGATTACCAGGAACAGAAAAACAAGTGCGACAACCTTATATTGTCGCCTTATATAAGCCATTGCCCCATCCCTTACATATTGTGCAATCTCTTTCATCCTATCGGTGCCCTCAGATGTCTTCATCATGCTCTTGAAAAAGATCCATGCAAAGAGCAGAGCTGTAAGCGATGCAACAGGTACAATCCAGAACAAACTGCTAATCATAGGTTTTAGTTTTTATGTTATACAAATAATAAGGCTAATCAGGTTTATAATACAAAAGTATCTGTCTTTTTAATAAAAACAAGAAGAATAATATAAATTTATATACAGATATACACATATTAGCATATTTAATCCCGGCTAAGCTAAATCAGATTAACCCTGCCTTATACAGGTATAAACTAAAAATAAAGCAGGGACCCTGCGTGCAAGGTCCCTGCTATTATGATATAACGAAATATGTATTTTATTCTTTGTTTTTCACATATTCCTCAAGCCATCTGTATGTCTCCCACTGCATATGCATTAACGATTCGGCCGATGAGTAGCCGTGACTCTCCCGGGGCAGCATAACCAGTCTGACGGTTGCTCCGTGACCTTTCAGCGCAGCATAATACCGTTCACTCTGCAAAGGAAAAGTACCGCTGTTATTATCAGCCTGTCCGTGGATAAGGAGTATCGGATCCTTTACCTTATCGGCATGCATAAAAGGTGACATATAAAAATAGAGCTCCGGCGCTTCCCAGAAAGATCTTCTCTCATTCTGGAACCCGAAGGGTGTAAGTGTCCGGTTATAGGCCCCACTCCTGGCTATACCGGCGGCAAACAGGCGTGAATGAGCCAGCAGGTTAGCTGTCATAAAGGCCCCGTATGAATGTCCGCCTACAGCTACCCTCTCAGGATCGACAACACCCATTTCAACACCCTTGTCTATTGCGGCCTGGGCATTGGCTACCAGCTGCTCCCTGAAAGTATCATTGGGCTCTCCATCTTCACCTCCTACAATGGGGAAAGCGGCATTGTTCATCACTGCATAGCCCTGTGTCACAAATACAAGTATCGATGAGGGACTTACCCTGATGAACCTGTAGGGTGAACCAGACACCTGTCCGGCTGCATCCTGACTCTGGAACTCACGTGGGTATGCCCACAGTATGGCTGGTAAAGACCCGTCACTATCCTTATCATAAGCCTTTGGCAGGTATAGTTCAAAAGACAGGTCCAACCCGTCATTTCTCTTATACTTAACAAGTTCCTTGCTCACCCCTTCAAGCTGGGGGTAAGGATTCTCAAAATCGGTTATCTGCGTCAGCTTACCGTTTTTCAGGTTGCGCAGGTAATAATTGGGAGGCACATCAACAGACTCCCTGGTTGTTATCACCAGGTCTTCTTCATCCGGCAGTATATCAGACAGGCTTTCGTAATACGGAGCCTCTGACCTCCAGAGTCTTGTTGTCTTGCCATCCTTTATCCGGTATTTATCAATGAACGGACGGTCGCCCTCGGATGAGCTGCCCCTGCCTGAAAGATAGAGTGAGCGTCCCCTGTCAGTAAATAAAAGGGTTCTCCGGCCGTACTCATTATCAGCTGTCACAAAGTTACCGGGATCATTATACCTGTCCTCTGATTGCAGCCTGAAGATCTCTTTTTTGGTAGTCATAGGATCATCAGGATCAAACATGCTCTGTACTGAAAGTCTTTCCTTACGTGATCTCTCATTCAGTATAGCCACATCATCATTACCCCATATTATACCTCCGTACCTCAGCTTTGTTGCAACATATTCGACCGGCTCGCCATCAAAAGGTGCATCCAGCAGGTACACCTGGTCGTGGTATTCCATCTCCTTGCTGAAATCACCATCATCAAGATGCTCCACCCACAAGGCCGTTGCCGGCCTGTCATTTCTCCACGAGAAACCTGTGGGCTCGGGGAAGGTCATATCATAACCCCGCGGCAGGTTCTCTTTCAGCGGAAGCTCTGCCAGCTTCTTAACAAGCCTGCCCTCCATATCCCATATAGCTACAGTGGAAGGGAAATAATAATAAGGTACGGTATAAGAGAATGGTTTCTCAACCGTTTCCACCATCAGGTACCGGCCATCGGGTGATGAGTTCACCGACCTGTATATACCCGGTTTACCTATCTGCTCTGAAGATGTTCCGTCCCATATTTTTATTACGGAGGAGGCAAAATATTCAAATATTGCTTCATCATCCGGGTTCTCAAGCAGGTCCTGGAAGGTCCTGGCAGCCCCTTTTTTGCCGAGGTTCTCCTGTATAACCGGTCCGTCAGGCACATTTGAAACTTCAGGCCGCTGTCCCCTTCCTGGCACAACTGTCTGGTACAGGATCCTCTTACCCGGCAACCAGCTGAATCCACGGTAACCAATAACCATATTGAGGTTATCATCAATCTTTTGCACTTCCAGGCTCATAACATCACCAATCCACAACTCTATACTGTTGGATGTATTATTTGTAAAGGCAAAATGTTGCCCGTCATCAGACCAGGAAAAACCACTCATCTTCAGATCAGACGGCATCCCTTTGAGACTGCGCTCATTTGTGCCGTCTATATCCATCAGGGTGATAGCTGTTGAATATGATCTCCTGCTTGGTCCGTTAATGGCAGGATCTATCCTCAGACCTCCCAGACGCAGTTCTTCCCTCGAAAGATCTTCTATGGAGGGCATCCCGGGTCTCTCTGTCAGGGCAATGGTATTGCCATCCGGACTTATTGACACAGAAGGCGTAGGGTTAGCCGTCATAATGTCAACAATATCCTGTGGTGGCTTCTGGTATTTCAGCCCGTCCTGGGCAAAGATCGCAGCAGATGCCAGTGCCAGCAGGCCAAATAATAAAAGTACTCTCTTCATAATGGTTTTATTTTGGTTAATAGTCTAAATTTCAATCCATTCACAATAAAACATAAGAATATAGCATTATACAACCTTATAGTGACTGAATAATAAAATTCAGATCAATGTCATAGCTCTCATGCGTATTGCAAAGTTATACTTTATGTTAAATTATCATATGCTGTATAATATATCCTTCCATATTGTACTCTGATCCCAACACACTGACCCGTGAACAGGCACCAGGCAATACATAAATTAAACAATTCAACTTTCAAAATATACTATTACTGCTTACATTTGTCAGACAAAATATCTGAAAATGAATAATCTGAAAAGCATCATCGACAAAGCCTGGGATAAGAGGGATCTTCTCAGGGAAGATGACACTAAAAAGGCTATAAGGGAAGTTATTGAGCTGCTCGATCAGGGCAAGCTGCGCGTGGCAGAAAAAAGCGGAGACGGATGGAAAGTAAACCAGTGGATAAAGAAAGCTGTGATCCTTTACTTCCCCATACAGGAAATGGAAGTGACAGAGACAGGTCCTTTTGAGTTTCATGATAAAATCAGGCTGAAGAAAAACTATAAAGAGCTGGGAGTCCGGGTAGTGCCTCATGCAGTTGCCCGCTACGGCGCCTATATCAGCAAAGGGGTAATACTGATGCCCAGCTATGTAAATATAGGTGCTTATATTGATGAAGGTACAATGGTCGACACCTGGGCAACAGTAGGCTCATGTGCACAAATAGGGAAGAATGTGCACCTCAGCGGCGGCGTGGGCATAGGCGGTGTCCTCGAACCTATACAGGCCTCACCGGTGATAATAGAGGATAATGCTTTTATAGGCTCAAGGTGCATCATTGTTGAAGGGGCGCATATTGCCTCTGAAGCAGTACTCGGAGCCAATGTGGTGATAACCAGCTCTACAAAAGTGCTGGATGTAAGCGCACAGGAAATAAGGACCTATAAGGGTTATGTACCTGCCGGGTCAGTTGTCATACCCGGCTCCTATACCAAAAAATTCCCTGCCGGCGAGTACCAGGTCCCGTGTGCCCTGATAATAGGAAGGCGGAAAGAATCAACTGACAAAAAAACATCCCTTAACGATGCTCTCAGGGAACATAATGTTGCTGTATAAAAGAAGATGATAATAGGCTTTGATGCAAAACGGGCTTTCTTTAACAGGAGCGGACTGGGCAATTACAGCCGCAACCTCCTGAACTCATTTTTCAGGTACTATCCTGAAAACGGGTATATACTGTACAGTCCGGCCGCCAGAGACATGATAGAATTTGCCGATCCGGATAATTATACCCTCAGGACGCCTGAAAAGACCATTCACAGGATCTTCCCTTCACTCTGGCGCAGCAGGGGCATAAGCAGGCAGATCATATCTGACAGTCCGGATATCTACCACGGACTAAGCAGTGAGCTGCCGCGCTCTCTGCCTCTTAATATAAAAAAGGTCGTAACCGTGCATGATCTTATATATATGAGGTACCCCCAGATGTACAGTCCGGCCGACAGGAACATCTACTACCTCAAAACAAGGCATGCCTGCACATCGGCTGATCAGATAATAGCCATCAGTGAACAGACAAAGACCGATATTGTGAATTTTACCGGTACTGATGCCGGTAAAATAAGGGTTATTTACCAGGATTGCCATCCTTCTTTCCGCGTATTAGCTGAAGAAAAGACAAAACAGGCTTTGCGCAAAAAATATTCACTGCCGGGTGATTATCTATTGTATGTGGGCACCATAGAGGAACGCAAGAACCTGCTGTCGGTAGTCAGGGCACTGCATACCGGGGGTATTGATATCCCGCTCGTGGTGATAGGCAGGAAAACCTCATATTACAGGAAAGTAAAAGCATATATTAACAGTAATAATATGCATAATATAATTTTTCCTGAAGGAGTGGAGAACGGGGAACTGCCAGCTCTTTACCAGATGGCCTCATGCTTTATCTATCCTTCTGTTTTCGAGGGATTCGGTATTCCCGTCATTGAAGCCCTGGTATCCGGTGTACCCGTAATAACAAGCAAAGGGAGCTGCTTCAGTGAAGCCGGCGGTCCGGGATCAGTATATATTGACCCGCATGATCATGAGGAGCTATCAGCCGCAATACAAAAAGTGATAAACAACAGGGACATCGCTGATAAAATGATTTCAGATGGTAAGGAATACTCCCAACAGTTCAGGACTGAATTGATTGCCGGGCAATATATCAATCTGTACAGGTCGCTTTCCTTATAATATCATCTGTCTCCTCAGGGGGCGCTCCGGGAAAAAGGCTTTCCGGATCAAGCTTTACGGATCTCTTTACTTATAATATCGTCTATCTTTTCAAGGTGGTGCTCAAGTGAAAAATCCTTTTTAATCCTGTCACGCGCATTCTTACCCATCTTTTTCAGCAGTTCACGGTCATTATAAAGTTCCGATATTTTTTCAGCCATAGCCCTGACATTATTCTCTTCCACTATAAACCCGTTATTACCATCACTTATCAATTCTGAAGGGCTGCCAATATCGAAGGCAATGACAGGCTTGCCGTAGCTCATCGACTCAAGCAGCACATTTGCAAAACCCTCTTTTTCGGAAGTCAGCACCAGCACGTTTATTGCCCTGTAGAACTCATCCATATTCTTGATAAAGCCCAGGAACCGGAATTTAGAATCCAGTCCGGCCTTCACCGCCTCATGCTTAATATGTTCAAGCTGGTCTCCTTCACCGGCAAGATCGATCTCAAAAGGTATGGAAAGATCATCCAGCAGGCCGGCCAGCTTTATAAGTGATAAAAAGCCTTTTTCGGCAGACACCCTTCCCGCCGATCCTACCACCATCATACCATTAAACCCGGGCTTTCTGATTTCCGGAAGCTCAACACCGTTATATATAAGGCTTATCTTCCCCGGATCCAGCACATGTGAGAAATTTTTAAGTATCCCTTTCCTTGTATCCTCAGAGGTAGCTATAATATCAGTCACAACTTTTGTCAGCAGGTATCTGTTCCTCCTGTTATTACGTATAGGCCTTGCCAGTCCCCTCCGGTATATTATCTTTGACACGCCGGCTGATCTGGCCACCCTGCCTCCTGTTTTCAGATCAATTGAAAGGTTGAGAAAAACAACTTTTACATTATTGGCAATAAATATTCTTTTTATGCGCAATAATATAAGGGGATTGATAAAGCTTGTCGTTCTCATCTTCAACCCTACCGTATTCAGACCTGCCTGCCTCGACCGTCTCAGTAATTCACTGCCCCGGTAAGCTATCATAATGATATTGTGGCCACGGCGACTCATCTCAGTGGCCACTGTCAGAGACCATTTTTCACCTCCGCCCCAGTTTTTGTTTGTATTAAAAAAGCAGAGGGAGGGAGCTATGTCAAGGTCCTTGCCCGAATTCAAACGCTTAAGCTTAATGTATTTAAGCCAGGCGCCACAGGCAGAGCTGTAACTGATCTTAAACCCGTGCATACCGTCCAGCAGACCCAGCCTGATAAAATAGCTCCTGATGAACTTCCAGGCCGGACTGCCTGCTATCTTCAACCAGTTACTTCTCACACCTGAAATAAACAGAGCATGGGCCGAAATGGACGAAAAATAGTCTGCTTTTTTCCGATGCGACTCTATGGAAAAGAAAGAATAGTGAAGCATATCGCCTTTCAGACTGCCTATTGTTGCATCAGCATCCATCATAACCGTGTCATGCGGATTGATACCTCCCCATACGCCTTTACGCCGGTCCCAAAGCCTTATCTTTCTTTCCGTGTAACGCACATCACGCGGATCACGGCTGTTGGTATATGATGTTTTACGATGCAGGTAATAACCATCATAGCGCCAGTTCTTTGCTGCATCCGATATCGATTCCCTGAGCTTCGGTGTCAAAGCCTCATCTGCATCAAGCGACAGTATATAATCATTTACGGCCTGGTTAAGCGCCCAGTTCTTCTGCTGTATGTGACTATCAAACTTATGCCTTATAAATTTAACCTTATACCTGCGGCATATCTCCTCTGTGCGGTCGGTGGAAAAAGAATCAACCACCAGCACTTCATCAACCAGATTATCCAGTGATTCCAGGCAACGGGCAATGTTTCTTTCCTCATTGAAGGCAATTATAACTGCACTAATACGCACCATTGACTTATTATTTGGTACAAATATATGTTACTTAAAGGATAAAGTATAAATTTGCCGCGTAATAAAATTAACAAAAAATGACAATAAGTGGATTCTCAATGGCAAAAAATGCCGATAAACTGGGTTATCCCGTAAAAGAAGCAGTGCTTTCAATCTTACCACTTGTGGATGAATTCGTTTTTGCCCTGGGCGATTGCGACAGTGACGACAAGACCAGGGAGTTGCTGGAAAGCATAGACAGCGACAAGGTAAAAATAATTGACACCGTATGGGATCTTGAAAAGTATCCCCGCGGCATGGAACATGCACACCAGTCAGATATAGCAAAGGAGCATTGCAGCGGCGACTGGCTTTTTTATGTACAGGCCGATGAGATAGTACATGAGGATGACCTCCCGCTTATCAGGAAGAGATGCGAAGAGTTGCTGGACGACAGTGAGGTGGAAGGCCTTTTATTCCGATACAGGCATTTCTGGGGCGATTATGACCACTACCATTTCTCTCATAACTGGTACAAGGATGAAATACGTATAATAAGGAATGACCCGGATATTCACAGCTGGGAGTCGGCACAGTCATTCAGGCGAATACCTGAATTTGACGGACTCAATTACAGGCAGCAGAAAGGCACCTATAAGCTTAAAGTAGCCAGGGTTAATGCCTATATCTATCATTACGGCTGGGTAAGGCCTCCCCATATCATGAGAACCAAATCAAAGGTTTTCACAAGAATTCACCACGGCGAACAGAAAGTGAAGGACCTGGAGAAAACAAATCATTTTGATTTTGATTATGGAGACCTTTCAAAGCTGCGGATTTTTAAGGGAGAACACCCTGAAGTGATGCATGAAAGGATAAAAAAATTTGACTGGGGTGATCAGCTGAAGAATGTCAACCCCAATAGGCCACGATTCAAACATGAGAAAATAAGGTATAAATTAGTCACCTTCCTGGAGAACCGTATTTTCCACAAGCCTGTCTTTGATTTTGGCAATTTCATACTTCTGAAGAATAAATAAGTTAATACAGGCCTGTCTTTGATTTTGGCAATTTTATACTTCTGAAGAATAAATAAAGAAAGAAAAGTGGTGAAAAATTATAACAGTATCATAAGGGAAACTGCTGATATCCTGCGCAAAGGGGGAGTCATTCTATATCCTACAGACACTGTATGGGGACTCGGATGCGATGCAACGAACACTGATGCTGTCAGAAAGATTTACCGGATAAAACAGAGGGCAGACGAAAAGAGTATGCTTATTTTACTTGACACCGAATCCAGGTTGCAGTATTATGTAAAACAGGTACCGGAAATAGCATATCAGCTGACAGAGGTAAGTGACAGACCTATCACTCTCATATACCCGGGTGCCAGGAATATCTCTCCTGAGCTGACAGCTTCTGACGGATCAATCGGTATAAGGATAACGGATGATGAATTCTGCTCTGATCTTATTGCCCGCCTCGGAAAACCACTGGTGTCAAGCTCCGCAAATATTTCAGGCGATCCGGCCCCCGGAATTTTCGATGAGATTAGCGATATAATAAAAGAGTCGGTTGACTATATTGTGCCTCTGCGCCAGGAGGAAACAGCAAGGAGTAAACCCTCTTCAATTATCAAGATAGAGATTGACGGGCAGTTTAAGATTATCCGTTGAACCTTTTCTTACCTTTTACGAACCTTCCCTGAACCGGACACCCTTGCATCCACATTAGGGCTACCGCTGTAATAGACATCTCCGCTTCCCGAGACACGTGCTTCAAGTCTCTCTTCAACCATGGTATAACAGCTTCCGCTACCCGATATTGATACATCAAGGTACTTAAGGGCAAACTCATCACCCCTGTATTTCCCTGAACCACTGATTGACAATTCACCGTCACCGGCTGCCCCATCACCAATTTCTATGGTGCCGGATCCGGATATGCTGCAATCTACTGAGTTTGCAACGAGCTCACCAAGATCAATATCACCACTGCCGCTGACGCTTAACTCAATATCATCTGCCTTTATCTTTTCAGCAATCATATTACCCGAGCCCGAAACGCTAAGATCGTTAATCACCGGCATGGTAATATACACCTTTACTTTTTTATTGCCCCAGTTCAGCCATCTGTCATGACGTATAATCAACCTATCGCCTTTTACCAGGGTTTGAATTTCTTCAAGGTAATCCTTATCGCCTTCCAGTACCACCCTGAACGAATTGCCCTGTTTAAGGATCATCTCTCCCGCAACACCGAATGAAACACCGGTAAAATCATTTACATCCCTTGTCTCACTGGATTGTGTATATGAATTGCCAATGACAAGGAAAGACAATAATAATAAACTGAAAATCTCTTTCATAATATGGTTTTATTAACAGGTTAATAATCATCAATAACACCAGAAAGACGACAGATATTAATTAATGATGCAATAAAAGGAATGATTATTTATTTATCTGAATAATACCATCCGGGAGGTCCATATAAATACTTTCCTGTTCCCTGTTTATTTCCAGCACCCATTCCTCATTAAGCGGAATAAGGATCTCTTCTTTATCATCATTCTCCAGCACCAGCATATACTGCATTGGCAGGCTCAATACCTTTGTTACCCTACCAAGAAGCTTTTTGTCCTTGCCGAATATTTTATACCCTTCAAGTATCAGGTAAGGAGATATTTCATTTTCAGGTTCCATGTTTTCCTTTTTAATAAACACCCGGCAGCCGATAAACTCGGTCATAGTTTCCGTGCTTTCATAGCCCTTGAATTTAAGTACAATATTGCCCGATGCATTTTCTGTAAGGGATGAAATCAAAAATGGAACAGGCTTTTCATCGATTTCAATGAATACCCATTCCATTTCAGGTAGTTCTTCAGTAAACCTGTCTTCAAGGCTCATCATTACTGCTCCTTCGTAACCATGCACCTTTCTGATCTTACCGAGTAATATAAGGTCTGTATCTGTTACGGGCATATATCCCGTTAATGGTTTGCTTACTATTTGCTGTCCGGTCCTTTTTCAGCCTTATTGTCTTCATCACCGGCTTCCCCGGCTTTTGAAGATTCATCCTTCCCTTCTGCAGGCTTTTCAGCTTCCGGCTTCACCTCTTCCTTCTTCTCCTCTTTTTTCTCCTCTGCAGGCTTTTCAGCTTCCGGCTTCACCTCTTCCTTCTTCTCCTCTTTTTTCTCCTCTGCAGGCTTTTCAGCTTCTGCAGTCTCTGCTGTTTTTTCAGCGGCTTCTTCTTTTACTTCTTCCGCTTCTTCTCCGGTCTCTGCTACGGCTTCAGCTTCAGCCTCGGCCATTCTCTTCTTTGCAAGGATCTCAGCTCTTTCCTCATTGATCTTTTTTTCAGCTTCAAGTCGCTGATTCCTCTCATCTTCCCTGCTTTTCTCTATTCCTGATATCTTGGCTTCGATCTTATTTTCTTTTTCTTTAAGCCATATCTGGAATCTTCTTTCTGCTTCTGCCTCATCAAAAGCACCTTTTCTTACTCCTTCCAGAAGGTGTTTCTTCAACATCACTCCCTTATAAGATAAGATAGCCCTGCATGTATCTGTAGGTTGCGCGCCATTTTGCAGCCAGCCCAGCGCCTTATCGAAATCCAGTTCGATGGTTGCCGGGTCTGTAATGGGACTGTATACCCCGAGTTTTTCAATAAATCGGCCATCCCGTGGCGCTCTGCTATCTGCTACCACTATGTGGTAGAAGGCCTTTCTTTTACGGCCCTTCCTAGCTAATCTGATTTTTACTGCCATTTAATACGCATTAATGTTATCTACTTATAAAAATTGTGGCTGCAAAGATAAGATTAATAATATTAATGGACAACAATAAATTACAGTAAATAATACCACCAGGCTGTGAAAACAGATAGCTGATAATTATCCCATCAAACAAATAATATATCAAAAAAGGCTTCCGTGGAGGGTATCAAAAAGAAACCGTCTCATTTTTGTTTGAGACGGTCTCTTCAGTAATTCATTAAAACCCTTTTTCAATTCAGCAAAGCTGAGAAAGGATTACTTGCTCACATACCATGTATTCTGTACAAGAAGGTCGTTGGCTTCCATTTCCCTGAAAGGAATAGGAAGAAT
>CAZGUR010000062.1:0-14066 GCA_964529295.1 uncultured Rikenellaceae bacterium
GTACCTATACCGGTAAGCAGCAACGGAAGGAAAGACTATCTAAAGGACAATGAAGGTAACACGGTGATCACCAGGCTTGATGAGAACATCCTGAGGGAGCTGGCCTTTGCTACAGAAGGTAAATATGTAAGGGCCAGCAATACAAATTTAGGTCTGGGCACAATCTATAATGAAATAAGAAACATGGAGCAGCAGGAGCTGGAGGGAACCGTTTATTCCGAGTATAATGACCAGTTCAGGGTGCTTGCGGTGATGGCACTTGTTTTGCTTGTGCTTGATATATTGATAATGGAACGTAAAAACAGGAAACTGAGTAAAATAAAACTGTATGATGTACGGGTATAAATATTTATTCAGGCTATCTTTGATAATGGCTTTGATATTTTTCACCATATCCCCCCTTGCAGCGCAGAAACAAAAAAAGTACGCCAGGCAGGGAAACAGGGAATATACTGAAAAAGATTATGAAGACTCGGAGATGCTTTACCGCAGGGCTATAGACGCTGATCCCTCCTTTAACAAAGCGGTCTTTAACCTTGGTGATGCTCTTTATAAACAGGAGAAATATAAGGAAGCCATCGAGCGCTTTAAGGAGCTCTCGGATAAAGAGCTTGACAGCAGGAAACTGTCTGACTCATATTATAATCTGGGCAATGCACTGCTTAAGGCAGGTGAGCTGGAAGAAAGTATTGAGGCATATAAGGATGCCCTGAGGAATGATCCGGGTAATATGGAGGCTAAGTATAACCTGGCCTATGCCCTGGACCAGCTGGAAAAACAGCAGCAACAGGAGAATGAACAGCAGGACAGTGAGGGTGATAAGCAGGATGAACAGGACCGGCAGCAGGATTCCGGTTCACAGGACGATCAGGAGGACCAGCAGGAACAGGATCCCGGACAACAGGAAGACCAGGAACAACAGCAGCAAGAACAGGATCAGCAGGATGATTCAGGTCAGCCTGATCAGCAACAGCAGATGTCGAAAGAAGATGCTGAACGACTGCTGCAGGCGCTGGCAGAGAACGAGGAAGAAATACAGGAAAAAGTAAAAAAAGCAAAAGCTGCAAAATCGAGGGTCAGGACATTAAAAAACTGGTAGTGACAGATGAGAAAGATAATTCAAATACTATTACTGATCTTTATAAGCTGCAGCCTCAATGCCCAGGATATAACACTTAGCGTTGAAGCACCCTCGGTAGTGGCGGTTGGTGAGCAGTTCATGGTCAGCTGGACAGCCAATGTGAGGGGTGGAGAATTTATTGCTCCCGGCTTCGGTGATTTTCACCTGCTGTCAGGTCCGCAGACATCTTTCAGTCAAAGCACCCAGATAGTTAACGGTAAGGTAACATCAGCTATATCCAACACATACAGCTACTACCTGCAGGCTACCAGGGAAGGTAAGTTCACTGTTGGACCGGCAAAGTTTAAGATCGATAAAAAAGAGTATTCTTCTGAGCCTTTGGTGATAGAGGTGGTAAAAGACACTCAGGGCACGGGCAGACAGGATGCCGGCGGTCCGGGACGTGAACAGACCACGGCAGAGGGAGTAAGCTCCTCAGACCTCTTTGTGAGGCTTTTGGTAAATAAGGATGAGATATATATGGGCGAGCATGTGCTGGCAAGCCTTAAAATATATTCGCGGGTGGATCTTTCCGGTATACAGGAAGTAAAATACCCTGATTTCCAGAGCTTTCTGAAAGAGGATATTGAAACGCCGCCCCTCCGAACCCTCGAAAGGGAAAATGTCAATGGCAGCATCTACGGCACAGGCGTATTGCAACGTTTCCTCCTTTATCCGCAGAGAACAGGTACGATCAGTATTGATCCGGCCGAGCTGACAGTGCTGCTGCAACAGAAATCGCGGTCCAACGACCCTTTCTTCGGCGACTTCTTTTCATCTTTTTCCACCGTGCCGCGTATGATAGCCACACTGCCCGTAGATATAAAGGTAAAGCCCCTGCCGGCCGGTGCCCCAGACGGATTTAAAGGCGCCGTTGGTGATTTTACATTGGGTACATCACTCAGCGCTGACACTGTATATGTTAATGATGCCCTTACACTCAGGATCACGCTGAAAGGCAGCGGCAACCTCAAACTGGCTGCCGCCCCTGATGTTGAGCTGCCGCCTGATATTGAGGTATATGAGCCCGAAACCAGCTCCGAGCTTAATGTAAGCGCCTCGGGTACATCGGGAGCAAGAACATTTGAATATGTCCTGATCCCCCGTTATCATGGAAATTTCAAGATACCCTCACTTAAGTATGTCTTCTTTGATCCTGCCTCCGGCCGCTACAAAACACTCACAGGAGGAGAACATTCCTTTGTGGTACTGAAAGGTGACGAGGATCAGGCAGCAACGCAGGTTTACGGTGGAGTGTCCGGAAAAAATGTCAGGTTCCTGGGCAGGGACATTAGGTATATTGATACATCCAAACCGAATCTTAACTCATTAAATAATATACTTATTTCTGATAATGCATTTCTGTATATATTTCCCGGACTGGCACTGGTCTTTATTATTATGGTGATAATAAGGCGTGAACAGATAAAGAGAAATTCGGATATTGCACGGGTCAGAAACAGGAAAGCAGCGGGTATAGCGGCCAAAAGGCTTAAAAAGGCGGCGACCTGTCTCAATGAGTCCGACACCGAAGGATTTTATAGTGAGCTGCTAAAAGCATTATGGGGATACCTGGCTGATAAATTCAATATACCTGTATCAGAATTGAGCATTGATACGGTAAACAGTATTATGATAAGAAATAAATATGATACAGTGATTAGCGGGGAGCTGCAGGATGTAATAGCTAAATGCGAGTATTCAAAATATTCGCCTGATACCGATATCTCCACTGCAGATGAGATATACAAGAAGGCAGAAAGAATAATAAAGACGATTGAAAATAAATAATATCCTGTTGGTATGAAGCATGTTACAGGCATGATTAGTGTTTTGATGATTCTCTCCCTGTCGGTGCAGGCCGAGGGGACAGGTGAGAAGGAAGTTATTTATGAGGAGGCCGTAGCCGAGTACAGGGATGATAATTTCGGGAAATCGCTGGCACTGTTTGATAAATTGATAGCGGCAGGCTGTTCATCCTTTGAGCTGTATTATAATGCAGGTAATGCGGCTTTTAAAACGGGTGAAATACCCACTGCTATACTCAATTATGAAAAGGCATTATTGTTTAAGCCCTTCAATGATGATGCCCTGCATAACCTGGAGATGGCAAGGAGCTATACAGCTGATAAGCTTGAAGCCATTCCCGATGTCTTTTTTGTAAGGTGGTTCAGGAAATTCTCTCTCTTATTAAACACCAACGCCTGGGCGCTGATAAGCCTTCTTTCATTTACCGTATTCCTGGTATTACTTGCTGTCTTTCTTTTCTCGGCCCGTTATAAAACAAAGAAATATACCTTTAGCGGCGCAGTGATAATTTTTATTGTAAGCTTACTCTCATTTGTCTTGTCTTTAACCAATAAATCACTTACCTGGAATAATAAGGAGGCAATAGTCGTTGAGCCCCAGGTTACGGGAAGGAGCTCTCCCGGCACCGGGGGACGTGAATTGTTCGTTATACATGAGGGTGCAAAAGTAAAAGTGGAGGATCAGCTGGGCGAATGGTATGAGATAAGATTATCTGATGGTACAGTGGGCTGGATACCAATGGATTTTATTGAAAAAATTACACCCTGAGTAAGCAATTTTTTTATAGCTTTGTCTATAGGATGATAAAGCAACAAAAACACCTGCTATGAGAAATATTATTGCGCTCGCATGTATAATGATGCTAATGGTATCCTGCGAGAAACCTAACCGCACCCCTGAAGGACCAACTGATGTAAGAATTAAAAACCTTACCGACCAGGTATTTACTGATGTCAATGTTGATACAGGAGGAGGAGAACATAATTATGGAGAGATACCGGCAGGTGGAATCACCGATTATTTCAGGTTTGACAAAGCCTATCCTGATGCGGAGATAACAGCCACAATAAACGGTGAGGTATATACCAGCGGCGAAAAGGATTATACCTATGCTACATATATAGGTCCGGATAAAATAACCTATGAAGTGTATATCTTAAACCCTGAGCAGAGAATACTGGAGGTTGATGTTGTTCTCGACGGACCAATAGACCAGGAGTAATACAAGGCAGGGTTATTAATTCAAAAAATATTTGCTTTTCCCTGAACAATTTATTATTTTATATGTTAGATAATTGACTAATGTGATTTCTTCACTATTAGTCTTCCAAAAACTAGGTTTTTTGGTTAGGTTGGTTGGTTTTTAAGAGTCCCGTTCCGCGGGACTCTTTTTTATACCCCATCCTGTGTCCCTTTAGTGTCCTCTTTATTATCTTCTTTATTATCTTCTTTATTATCTTCTTTAGTAACCTCTATAGTTCCTCTTTACTATCCTCTTTATACCAAATTCATTTTTCCTGTTACCTTTCAGGCTAATTTTTTTTAGATTTGTTATCATAATATTATCCAATGCACGAATTTCTTACAGCCTGTCCACGTAATTGTTACAGCACCTGCAGCTTCAGGGTGCAGACAGAGAATAACAGGATAGTGAGGATACTGCCTGACATAACGAATAAAGCTGTACCTGAAGGCCCCTGTATCAAAGGTCTCTCATATATCGAAAGGGCCTCATCGGCAAAAAGGCTGATGAGACCGCTTATAAAAAACACTAAGGGTGGCTTTGACGAGATAGACAATGAGGAGGCGCTTGATATAATAGCCGGTAAGATTCGGTATTTCAGCGACAGCTACGGACCTAAAAGTATATTATATTATACCGGCAGCGGCAGTTCAGGGCTTACAAATGAGATAGGCCATAAGTTCTGGGATGCAGCAGGCGGGGCCACTCTCACCTACGGTAATTTTTGCTGGCCGGCTGGACTCGAGGCAGTGAGGCTGACACTTGGCGAGGTAAAACATAACGTGCCATGGGATCTGACGGATGCATCCCTGATACTTATCTGGGGCAAAAACCCGGCAGAAACAAACGTGCAGGAGATGGCCTTTATCGACAGGGCTAAAGAGGCGGGAGCCAGGGTGGTGCTTATTGATCCGCGCAGGACAGCCACAGCCGACAAAGCAGATATACTGTTACAGATAAACCCGGGCACCGATGCTGCCCTGGCTCTGGCGCTGGCCTCGGTGATAATTGAAAAAGGTCTTGCTGACAGCAAATTTATAACAGAGCATGTCCTGGGATTTGATGAATTTGCCGCCTCCCTGGATAGCAGTCCGGAAAGGGCAGGGGAGATCTGCGGCATACCAGCAGGGATAATTAATGATCTTGCCCTGATGATAGCTAATACAAAACCCATGACCATCCTGCCGGGTTACGGTATGCAGCGCTATACAAACGGCGGGCAGACGGTAAGAGCCATACTGGCCCTGGCTGTGATAACAGGTAATATAGGTCTGAAAGGTGCAGGTTTTAACTATGCAAACCTGCAGGGATATGTCTTTGATGAAACAAAAGAGCCATTGAGCTATTATCCATGGGTAAACAGCTCGCCTAAGTTCAGGCGCGATATATCAATAGCCACACTGGCGGAAGACCTGCTGGGAGAATCTGAACCTGCCATACATATGGCATGGGTGGAAAGGGGTAACCCTTTTACCCAGGCATGTGATATTAACAGCTTGCAAAAGGCATTTGACAGTATTGATTTCAAGGTGGTGACAGACCAGTTTTTGACAGATACGGCACTGCAGGCAGATATAGTCCTTCCGGCAAAGAATATGTTTGAGCAACAGGATATAATAAGCTCATACTGGTCGCCATACGTATTCTATAAACCCCGGGTGCTCGATCCGCCACCGGGTGTTATGCCGGAAGCGCAGATATATTATGAACTGTCCCGGAGGCTTGGCATAGATAATGAAGAGGCAGGTATACCGGAACCGGGAACAGGCAATATGGATCTGTGGCTGCAGCAAAGGATAAGCGGAATGAGCGACTTAACACTTGATGATCTTAAAGAGGGGATAAAGGAGGCACCCGGACTGCAGGAGATAGCGTTCAGTGATAATAAATACAAAACAGGGTCAGGAAAGATAGAGCTATACTCCCGGGATGCTGAAAAGATATGGGGTGTATCCCCCCTGCCTGCCTGTGTGACTGCTTTTAAGGACGAGGACACAAGGCACAGCTTTGTTTTTATGTCGCCCAACACCCATTACAGGATACACAGCCAGTTTGGGAACCTTGATATTATACGTCACTTTGACCCTGAACCCCTGCTTGCTGTATCAGTGAGCGATGCTCTGGAAAAGGGTCTTGCTGACGGCGACATGGTAAGGGTGTTTAACGACCGTGGATCAATGAAACTGAAAATAATGATCAGTGCAAGGATGAAAAAAGGCTGCCTCTCACTGCCTAACGGATGGTGGAAGACAGAAGGGGCCTGCGGTAATTTTCTGTCGGCCGGCAGGGAGACCGATATGGGTTATGGCACCGCTTTTCATGACAACCTTGTTTCAATGGAAAAGATATAATGACAAAAGGCTTTATTTTTAAATATGACCTCTGTGTGGCCTGCAATGCATGCGCCGCAGCCTGCTACCTTGAAAACAAGGGGGAGATGCCATGGCGTAAAGTACTTACTGATAACCCGGGGGGCTATCCCGGATTGCCGGTACATAATATATCGATGGCCTGTAACCACTGTGAAGAGCCTGTATGTATGCAATCCTGCCCGGCAGGTGCTTACAGCATCGATAAGGATTTCTCTGCAGTGATACTCGATAATGATAAATGCATAGGATGCAATTATTGTTACTGGAACTGTCCCTATGACGCACCGCAGTATAATAACAGGAGCGGGACGGTGGAAAAATGTCATCTCTGCACAGACAGGCTTAGCTCAGGTATATTGCCAGCATGCGCATCCGCATGCCCAACAGGAGCCCTCGGATATGATGAGATAAGCGATACACAAGGAGAGGTATATAATATCAAAGCAAACGAACTTAAGCCGGCTTTGAATATTATTAATCCGCGGAGTACTGACGCTAAGCCGGTAATCTATCCCGCAAACAACACAGATATACTATTTTCACAGGGATCCATAGCAGGCTTAAAAACTACCAGGCCATCAGTGATTGATGGGAAGAAAAAAATATATGCCTTATGCGAATGGCCCCTTATTTTATTCACCCTGCTATCTTCGGTGCTGTTTTCACTCAGTTTCTCTGCCTGGAAGGGCAATGAATTAAGTTCTGCTCCCTTATATATAGCCTTGCTTCTTGCATCCGCACTGCTGTCACTTTTTCACCTTGGTAAACCTCTGCGCTTTTACCGCTCTGTGATGAATATCCTTTTCTCGCCCCTGAGCAGGGAGATAGCTGCCTTCAGTGCTTTCGCCGTTTTTTCATCACTTGCCCTGATGCTCCGCCTGGAGTTACTATGGATACTAAGCTTTATCAGCGGATTGCTTATGCTTGTATCCATCGATGCAGTATATGTATATTCAGATAGAAGATCCGTAATCAGATACCATAACGCCCAGGTATTCCTTACCGGTTTGCTGCTGTCATCATTTTTAATAGCAGAACCGCTGCCTTTTATCTTTATTGGCGTCCTGAAGCTTTTATACCTGCTTGTTTTTAAGATAATAAGATTGTCATCACCTTTTGAAAAGATATACAGCATAGCTTATGCCGGCTATCTTGTGTATACCTCATACATCCTTTTCAGTGATATGCCAGATCAAAAAATGATAACTGTTTTTGCAATACTACTGGTTTTTGAACTGGGTATGAGAATAATTTTCTATTTTGATTTTTCACCTGTAAGTTTGAGATTTGATTTTTCACGGAACAAAAAATAAATATGAAGAAGTTAATTAACAGTACAAGGATGCCTGTTTACAGGGATGCTGGTTTTGAGCTCGTCGACGCTGAGAACACATCAAAAGCCTTTGAGAAAGAATCAGCCCATGATCACAGTCCCGATAAATACATCTACTCCAGGTACCGGAACCCTACCGTAACAGAGGCTGAAGAGGTATTAATGGATATCGAGGGAAGCAACTGGGCCCTGCTTACACAGTCGGGTATGTCAGCTATCGATACGGCCCTTTCAGTATTCCAGAATGCAGATGATAAAAGGCCATGGCTGTTCTTTTCAGAGATATACGGTGGCACCAACTCGTATATTGACTCTGTCCTGAAAGCACGGCGCGGCATTAGTGTTCACCGCTTTGAGCCCGATGGCATGCATTATGACCTGGGAAACCTGGAGAACATTGTTAAGGAGATCAGGCCTGCAGTGGTCTTCTTTGAGGTGATCTCCAATCCTTTGCTTATTGTGGCTCCTGTAAAAGAGATTATAGGGATAATACATAAACACGGGGCGAAAGCTGTGATAGACAACACCTTTGCCACAGCTCACCTTATTAAACCCCTGGAATACGGTGCTGATATAATTATCCATTCCGCAACAAAATACCTTGGCGGTCATGGTAACATTACCGCCGGTGCACTCTGCGGCAATGATGGGGAAATAATGAAAGAAGCCATTGAGTACCGCAAATACACGGGACATATGCTGAGTCCGGATGACGCATACCGCCTGAACACACAGATGCAGTCATTCAGCTTGCGTTTCCAGAGACAATGTGATAATGCACTGGAGATAGCCCGTCTCCTTAACGATTCAGATTTGGTGGATGATGTTTATTATCCCGGACTTGGAAGTCACCAGACTCACGACCAGGCAAAAGACCTTTTCTCAGGCAGGGGCTATGGTGCAATAGTAACATTCAGCTTCAGCGGTAAAAACGATGATGAGAAAAGGAAAAGCCGTGATACCTTTATCCGTGCTGCATCAGAGCATATTAAGCTGGTGCCTACGCTGGGCGACTCACACACCATCCTTATGCCTGTTGAGCCGGTATGGGGATATAAATATCCTGAACCCGGCATGATAAGACTGTCAGTGGGATATGAAGAAACAGACGTGCTTCTGGGCAGGATAAAGGACTGTCTGGATCATATCTGAAATATTTATTGCATGCCCGGACCAAAGAATACAGCATTCATCAGCATCTTATTGGTGCCGTGCCAGCATCCTCTGAAAACGGGATCGTCAACAAATACATTAATACTGCCTCTTCCTTTTGACAGGGAGAGCAGGCTGGAACTGCCGGCCATCTTCTCTTCATTCTCAGGGGTACAGAAGCCACTTATAAGGGGTTTATCCATGTAGACGGCCACATTGGATGTATATTCTTCCGCCGGTTCAACAAAGAGAGTGTGGTTCCTGTATACATTAATATCTCTGCTGGTATAACCAAATCCCAGGGGGTGACTGATATCAAGGTCAACCTTGCAGAAAACACCTCCAATGGAATGCTTACCTGTCTCGGCCCTTATCATGTCATAATCAATACGCGTATCCGAAGGTTCGGGCCGGCGGCTGTCGTAGTCCAGTTCCGCCAGCTTTGCACTCTCAATAAACCTGAGGGCATAGGAAACTGCAATAATATTTCCGCCCCTGCTGACCCAGTCGTTAATAGTGCTTATATCCCTCTCGCTTAGACCGTCATAGCTTCCTGAAGGAAGGACCAGGCTGTTGTAGTCATTCAGGTTAACGCGGCTGAATCGGCTGACATCTGTTTTTGTGACAGGCATTGATATCTTTGTATCAAAAAAATGCCACAGGGCTCCTGCATTTGAGCTGCTGACCCCGTCACCTGTAAGCATAAGCACCCTTGGTTTTTTTACCGTGCGAAAACTGCCGTTGCCTGTCCATGGACCCTCTTTTGTAAGCGATGACGAGATAGCTGTGATATCTATCTGTGCAATAGCAGATGCCGAGCTGACTATCTCAAACACTTTTTCAGGATCCATATCCTGGTAGCGGACAGGAATAAAGACAGAGCCGCGGGAAAATATTTTTTCACCCTTCCCGTTCTCCAGGCTGAATTCATCCCAGGCAGCCTTAGTTCTAATCCCGTGATCCTGAAAATAGTAGAGAGCCCTGCCTGCATTATAATCGGCCCAGTCAAAGACATAACCATAATCGCTGTATCGGGGCTTTGCATAATCCGGTTCCGGCAGTTCCGCCAGCTTTGTCCCGGAAGGCTTTTTTCCCAGTTCTGCCATTCTGACACCATATGAGTAGGCCATAGCCCAGGCTGTTGCATCATAAAATGTGCTGTCAGGAAAGGTGTGGCTGGTTTCAAACATCGTCCTGACCATCTTATATTGTTTCTGTTCTGTGGGTACGAAATATGCCTGTCCGGCCCTGAATATTTCACCGTCCTTTCGTATATCATCCCTAAGCCCGTACACTTCTATATTATGCATCATCAGCAGGTCGAGGAAATGACGTGTAAGGTTTTTATCCCTGTTATCACCGAATATATAGGCTTTGACTGGATCGGCCCTGGCTTCATCAAGAGCATCCTTATAAAACCTCTGCATATAATCATTAAGCATGGCATGGTTATCCAGTGCCGTACGCACCGTTGTGAGCGCTGCAAAAAGCTGGTTCTTAATACCCAGACTGAAAGTAAGATCATAGCCCAGGTCTGTTTGTTGTACCAGTCCGCGCGAGGAGGCCTGTTCGAATAAGATTGCAAGTCCCCCGTGCACATCCCCGTATGTACTGCCATAACCCGGATAGGAGTTATCGAAGGAGCGTCCGGAGTCATAATAATGGCCGATATCATTGAGGGCATCTGCATAGTGCTCAGCAAAGAGATTGTTAAGTGTAATATAATTCTCTGAGCTGATAATAGGATTTTCAGATCCTTTTTTTGTTGGCTCAAAGAAAAAAGTACTGTTGGTACCCATCTCATGGTGATCGGTAATAATATTGGGCAACCAGCTGTGGTAATGTTCCATCCTGTTCCTGCTTTCAATCTGTGACAGCGGCAGCCAGTCGCGGTTAAGATCAAACCAGTAGTGGTTGGTCCTGCCCCCGGGCCATGCCTCATTATGCTCCCTGTCATTGGGATCTGCCACAGGCGGATCGCTCCTGTTCATATTGGCCCATGAGGCAAAGCGGGCACGCCCGTCGGGATTAAGCACAGGCTCAATAAATATGACTGAATTTTCAAGTATATTATTCATCTCCTCCTCTTCGGAGGCTGCCAGGTAATAGGCTGCCAGCAGTGATGCTTCACCACCGCTGGCCTCATTGCCATGCACATTAAAGCCCAGCTGTATGACCAGGGGTATTCTTTCTGCTCCGCCCGGGTCTCCGTCACCGCCGGAAGACAGCTCCAGGTGTTTCAGACGTATATCTTCCAGTCTGTCATGATTGTCCGGTGAGGTAATAATAAGCATAAGCTGTGGCCTCCGTTCTTCCGAGTATCCGATTATCTTATAACTGACCCTGTCACTTTTTTCTGCCAGCATCTTCATATAATCCATCATTATATCATAGCGTGTTTGATGCGCCCCTACCTCATAACCCAGGAATTCAGAAGGTTCGGGTATATCAGCATTAAAATTGTCCAGTCCCGGAAAATAGTAATCTGCCTGTCCTTTCACTGTCCAGAAGACAGAGACCAAAATAATAAGAAGAGCTGTTCTTTTCATTGTAATAATATAGTATGTATAATTATCAATAAATTGTCTTTATGCTGTTCCCCAGTAATACACTCTGTGCTGCTCATCTATCTCCAGTCAATGGGTTTCTGTTCGGTAAACAACAGAAATTCATTGCACTGGCTGAACTGATGGTTACCAAAAAAACCCCGGCTGGCAGATAGGGGGGAGGGGTGTACCGACTCCAGCACAAGGTGCTTCTCCCTGTCTATCCCTGCACCTTTCTTCCGGGCATATGAGCCCCAGAGAAAGAACACTACATTTTCTTTCTCTTCGGCTATAATCCTTATTGCCTCGTCTGTAAATATCTCCCAACCCTTATTCTGGTGTGAACCGGGGGTATGCGCTCTCACCGTAAGGGTGGCATTGAGCAGCAGGACACCCTGCTTTGCCCATCTTTCAAGATTGCCCGAGGCATGACAGCTGATAGCAAGGTCTTCCCTTATCTCCCTGAAGATATTCCTCAGGCTGGGCGGATGATCCACATTATCCTTAACTGAAAAGCAGAGTCCGTGCGCCTGCCCGGGACCATGGTAAGGATCCTGGCCTATTATAACAGCTTTGACACTGTCAAAGGGACAGCTGTCAAATGCATTAAAGATAAGGGGGGCCGGGGGGTACACTGTGTTCTTACTGTATTCGTCCCTTACAAAACCGGTCAGCTGTTTAAAGTAATCCTTTTCAAATTCACCGCTTAGCTTTCTTTTCCATTTCTCTTCAATACGTACATCCATTATAGAAGGGCTCTCAGTTAAATATACACAAATATACCAAATAGGATTAATAATAAAACCGCCCCGTATGGTACCGGGACGGTTTTTAATATAATTTAACTGCTTAAGGGCTACAGAATGAAACTTTGCTTACTGTTTTTCCATTATGCTGCTAATCATTACCTCCAGCTGTTCCAGCCTTGCTTTCAGCTCCTCATTCTCTGCCCTCAGTTGCTCATTATCATTAATTATCATCTCCATTCTCAGCATCTGATCTTCTGATATCCGGCCCTGTTCCTGCACAGCTTTAAGCAGGGGAGATATAAGATTATTATAGAGGACTGTCTCGGGCTCACCTTTATCATTATAACTTACAAACAGGGGATTTACTTTCTCCACTTCTTCTGCTATAAGCCCATACTGTAGTGATCCTGTTTCATCAGTTTTATATTTGAAAGTAACAGGTTCCAGGTCATACAGCCAGGAAATATCACTTAATGTATTTATATCTGTTTTGTATCTTTTGCTTGAGGTGGTATAACCAATTTGTCCATCTTTATCAACTATCAGGGATCTGCCAACTGATACAGGGTTTGCATAAGATCCAGGTGATATAAGTATCCCATCCTCTGAAATTCCAAAAACACCATTGATTTTATTATAAGTAATACCCAGAATATTACCCAGTGTGGCATGTGAACCGTTATCAATCTCCCAGTTACTGGTAATGAATGCACCTGCAATATGATTTCCTGTTGTCCTGCCGGTACCTGATATATCCAGGCTGTATAAAGGTGATGATGTTCCGATACCCACCCTGTCAAGACTGGCATCAACAAAGAGTGTTCCTCCGTCTACCTGCAGGTCTCCGTTATTATCATCCTGCAGAAGCAGGATTGAATTAGAATTTGTAATTATTTCATCTCCGTCAATACGCAGGGAGTTTCCGATCTCAAGTGAGCCTGTATTATCTGTTCCGGATGCATCACTGTCTGTTGTAATTTCAAGTCTGCCGCCTGTATACAGATTGCTGTTGGCATAAAGGTTACTGGTAAATCTTCCTGTGCCTGAAACATCCAGAGCATACGAAGGAGTATTATCGTTAATACCCACATAGCCTGAGGCAGATACAAAGACACCTTCATTGCCGCCATCATTCGACAGCCAGTACCCACTCATCCTGAGGTTCTGTGTTGCCGTGTGTGTTCCCAGTCCATCACCCGTTGCGGTTGCTGAGATTATACCTGTGACAGTCAGGTCACCATCTATATAGGCATCACCATTCTTATAAACCACAAAAGCATTTGACCTGCTTGCGGAGCTTGCGCCGTTACCTACCATAAATAATGGATCGGTACCTATCCATTCAGTCTTATTGCCCGAATCGCTGTTGTATTTCCCGACGGCAAAACTGTTTTTGGACTGGGAAACAATATGATCCCCCATTGCAAAAGCACCCTGCCCCTGTGCGTAATTATAATAACCTGCTGCAAAGGAGTAAGAGCTGTCAGCATGATTTGTATGTCCGATGGCAACAGAGCCAAAAGACCTGGCATAGTTATGTGTACCGAGGGCAAGTCCACCATTCTCTGCTGTATTTCCGTTTCCAAAGGCTATTGAATAGTCTCCGTTTGCAATATTCTCCTTAGTAACTGTTATTGGTATTATTTGTGGCGGATCAGGAAAATTAAAAACGAACCGGTAATAGGTATAGTTATAATATGCTCCAATAGAGATTGATTGATCTCCGTTAGCTGAAGTCCGGT
>CAZGUR010000063.1:0-14013 GCA_964529295.1 uncultured Rikenellaceae bacterium
ACTGTCAGGCACCCTGAGGCTTATCCCTTTCGGCCTGCTGGCATCATTCATCCTGTATATAAAGCTCAGGAATATATCCGTCAGCGAAGATATAAAAACAGAAAAGCCGGATTATATTGGCACTTTCAGGCGTTTTCTTCCTGTCTTTCTGACACTTGCCGGTATAACATTTTTCAGGGGAGCCATGAAATCCTCACTGACCCTTTACCTGCCGGTATTCCTGACAGGCAGGGGCATGGAGCTCTGGGGTGCCGGCGCATCACTGTCCCTCCTCCAGCTTGCTGGGGCCGGGGGAACCCTCCTTGCCGGCTCCATATCAGATAAAATCGGGCGGCGGCCTACACTTATTATTGTATCCGTAATATCGCCACTGCTGATGTTATTATTCATCAATTCATCAGGTATATTAAGTGTTGTACTCCTTATCCTTATGGGAGCATTCCTTGTAGCACCCCAGTCGGTGAACCTGGCGGTGATACACGACCTTGACACCAAACACCTGCCTTTTGTGAACGGTGTATATATGATGATCAACTTTTTTATTAATTCAATCATGACCCTGACCGTAGGCGGACTGTCTGACCATATAGGCCTGGATAAGACCTTCTACCTGGCAGCACTATTTGCATTCCCGTCTATCATTTTTGCCTTTAGGGTTCCTAAGAAAAAAAGATATCTTAAGGTTCAGTAGTAAACAAGGGCACATACCTTTTTAAACACTTCCGGCGCCCTTCCCTGCCCTATAATCTGAACATAGATTATATATATACCCTCTTTCAGGAGCTTAGCATTATCATCACAGCCATCCCAGTTTATTGCCAAACAGCCGGATGCCGTCATATTCTCTGCCAGCCTGCGAACAGGATAGCCCATGTCATCATATATGATAATGCTGATGATGTCTTGCTCACCCTTTGCTATTACTTCTATCCTCAGGTAATCTTCAAAGCCGTCATTATCAGGACTGATCTTTTTTGATGACAGGCTTATGGCTGTGCCTCCGTTATTACCCCCTTCCTTTGTGGCAGCTGAATTTTTTATCCCGGGTGTTCCATAACCCGCCAGACCCGCTGCAGATCGCCAGTTATTACTATCTGTGCCCGCTATTGAAGGATCAATACGCTCCAGCGACACCCCGGTAGTGACTGCCAGCATACTGAAATGCATATCTTCGGAATATGACATCTCATCCATTAATAAAAGGCTGCGGTTGAAAAGCAGCAGGCTGCCTTCCCTGTCAGGCATGGAAGGCAGGTATCCAAGCCCGAATATCCTGTCCTCATCACAAGTGCCGTATGCATTAATCACTGACAGCCTGTCTGTTGTAATAACATAATAGTCGCCCGGCATAAGGCACCTGCTCTGATCTGAAAGCCAGCATATCCTGCCGGTATCACCTCTCTCCTTATTATAGCTGACAAGAAAATGATCCGCCAGGTCAATGATCTTATCAGAATTATTATACAGCTCAATATATTCAGCATCACCCGGCAGGGGATCAAACAGCAGCTCATTTATTACCAGATCCATGTACCCGGTGGCCTCCGGTATGCCAAACCTGCCATCTTTGATTACCAGGCTGTTACCAGCCTGATCAGCAATCTCACCCTGCACCTCAGCCTTATAAATATTACCGCGTTTAAGGCTGTCTGCAAGCTCAATATCAACAGCCCTCCTCAGTGGATCACAAAGAATGATATCCTTAATGTCATTTCCTTCAACAGACCAGTTTCCGCTTTCTGTCAGTCCCTCATCCATACTCTCTGAAAACTCAAGATGCAGCAAGGATGGTGACAGTGGATAAATATTTGTAAGACGGGGCTCATCACTATCAGGATTGCTGGTTGCTACGGAATTGATCTCTCCGGGCGTCCCGCCCGAGGTGTCAGCCGATCCTGTCCAGTTGTCCCTCCCGGCAAAAGGATAAGCTGTATCAATCATCTCCAGCGACCAGCCTCCCTCTTTCTTTAAGCTGTTTTTATACCAGTCCTTATCATATTCCAGCCCGTGAAGAACACCAGCTTTATTGTTCCACAACAAAACAAGCTCACTGCTTTTCAGGCTTAAGCGGGCATGGGTGCCGGCCACCCTGCCATAGTCTGAAAAAGCAGACATATCCCCTTCACCGGTAATAATCAGATAATCACCCGGCTTTAACAGTCTCTCTGATAATTCAAATAACCTGTCACCTGCCTGTAGCTCCAATTCCCCGGCATTGAACTCAAATTCCGAGAGATTGTAAAGCTCGAGGTATTGACTGCCTGGCAGCCTGACGGGCGGATCAGGATCAAACATTATTTCAGAAATCACTATATCACCCCATTCCGGCCATGCAAGCAATATATCATTAATAATGGTATCGGTGCAGTTGCCAGGCATATCACATATACCGTTAATACGCAAACTGTAATGTATTTTGTTTTTCAGTGCCACGTCAAACTCAAGCAGATAATATTCACCATCCATACTAACCTTTTCAGGTATATGATCACCAGGCATCAGCATAAAGTTTTCAGTACCAGGCATCCCCGCCAGCGCCTCATTAAAGGCAAGGCACAGTTTATTATCAGCGGTGAAATAAACTGTATCGACCACCGGTGCACTGTGGTCTTCCTCAATATGTCCTTCAATGATTATATCATCAAGCCATAATTTACGGTCCTGTGAGGACGAATAGCTATACATTATGCCTGTCCATGCAATATAAAACAGTTCATTATCCATGCCCGAACCAATATTGATCTCCTGACTGCCGTCATATATATACACCTCCCAGTTTCCGCCGGTATCCCTGGTAACGCTTAATGAAGCAATTGAATCAACGCCTATATCATCCTGCCAGTTTACCGATGTTGAGAACAGTTCCGATACATCGCCATTAACAACTTTCCAGAGACTTAAAGTGTCATCATAACCGCTTAGGTTGACGCCCAGTGCGTATCCCGACACTGCTCCCCCGGGTTTCATCTCAGCAGGTGGACAATCAGACATCAGAAAGAAAGACCAGTTATTGGATGAGGAAGGATTATAGGCATGCCTTATCTTAAATTTCCATACTGTCTCGGCCATCAATGGCTGCAGACCACAAATACTCACGCCTGTCCGGTCACATCCCTGGTCACTGTTATCATAGCTGTGGTGCAATGAATAATTTCCGCTGAGAGGGAATAATGAATCCGCCTCCCACCTTCCCTGTCCGTTCTGCAGCCAGGAAGAGCCTGATCCTGATTCAAAGTCCTCACAGACAATCTGGGCACATACCATGCCCGGTATAAACAAAAAGAGCAGTATAACTTTTCTCATGCAGCGAATTGATGAAAGCAGCTAAAAACTTATCTTTACAGCATTATTTTCATAAATTTCAGAAATATTTTTCAGAAATCAAAAATGTCAATGATGAAAGTTGCAGTGGTAGGTGTTACAGGCATAGTAGGTATGGCTATGCTGCGGATCCTTGAAGAACGTAATTTCCCGGCAGATGAATTAATACCCGTGGCATCAAGCCGGTCTGAAGGCAGGGATATTATTTTCCGGAACAAAAAGCACAGGATTGTAAATATAAAACAGGCAGCTGAGATGAAGCCTGACATTGCATTTTTCTCTGCCGGAAGCACCGTTTCGAAGGAATGGGCTCCTGTTTTTGCAGAAAGAGGAACAACTGTCATCGATAACTCTTCTGCCTGGCGGATGCATGAGGATGTGCCGCTTATCATCCCGGAAATAAATGCTGCCGTCTTAAGGAGAGAACAAAGGATTATTGCCAATCCAAACTGTTCAACCATACAGTTGTTAATGGTAATGGCCCCTCTGCACCGCAGCTACGGTATTAAAAGGCTTGTTATCTCAACATACCAGTCTGTAACCGGCACCGGGCTGAAGGCCGTTGAACAGCTGGAAAACGAAGTGAAAGGGAAAAAGAGGGAAAGGGTTTATCCCCATCCCATATATATGAACTGTCTGCCTCATTGCGACAGTTTCCTGGACAACGGCTATACACTTGAGGAGATGAAGCTGCTTAACGAGACAAGGAAGATACTTGATGATCAGAACATAATGGTAACAGCCACCGCGGTAAGAGTACCTGTAAGCGGTGGTCACTCCGAATCAGTTAACGCAGAGTTTATTAAGGAGTTTGAGCTGCAGGATATAAGGGATATACTAAACAACACGGAGGGAGTTATAGTAAGGGACAATCCCATGGAGAATATCTATCCCATGCCGGTAGAGGCAGAAGGCAGGGATGAAGTTTTCGTCGGACGTATAAGAAAGGACTATTCGGCTGACAAGGCCCTGAATATATGGATAGTGGCTGACAATGTACGCAAGGGTGCAGCCACAAATGCCATACAGACAGGAGAGATATTATTATATCTTTAAATGCGCCGGGCACTTATAGTTTAACTCCGGGCACTTAAAATATAACCCCGTCCGGTCAGTATAAAAAATCATTATAGGGATATCTTTTCTCGTGGATTTTTTTTACCTCATCATACAACAGCTCTTTGAAAGCCTCCAGGTTGGTTTTTTCTTTTGCTGAGATAAAAACCGTTTCAGCATGCTTATTATCAGCCATCCAGCTGCGACCCAGCTCTTCCAGGGTATAGTTTTCTTTATCCATGGGACTGAGGTCATCCTCATCCTTCTGCTTATGGCTGAAAGCGTCTATCTTATTAAAAACCATTATGGTTTTCCTGTTATCTACCTTCAGCTCACGCAATGTTTCATTTACAACAGTTATCTGCTCTTCAAAATTAGGATGTGAGATATCAACCACATGGCACAGGATATCTGACTCCCTTACCTCGTCCAGGGTTGACTTAAAAGATTCCACAAGCCCGTGCGGCAACTTCCTTATAAAACCAACCGTATCGGAAAGCAGGAAAGGCAGGTTTTTTATCACCACTTTTCTCACCGTTGTATCAAGGGTCGCAAAAAGCTTATTTTCGGCAAACACATCTGACTTGCTGAGCATGTTCATGATAGTCGACTTCCCCACATTGGTATACCCTACAAGTGCCACCTGCACCATCTTAGACCTGTTTTTGCGCTGCACAACCATCTGCTTGTCTATCTTCTGCAGCTGCTGTTTAAGCCTGGCTATCTTATCACGTATTATACGCCTGTCTGTCTCTATCTCCGTTTCACCCGGACCACGCATGCCTATTCCACCCCTCTGTCTTTCCAGGTGGGTCCACATCCTGGTCAGCCTGGGGAGCAGATATTCATATTGTGCCAGTTCCACCTGCACCTTGGCATGTGCCGTCCTGGCCCTGCGGGCAAAAATATCCAGAATCAGGTTGGTACGGTCAAGCACCCTGCACTGAAGCGCTTTTTCAATATTCCTGAGCTGGGTGGGACTCAGCTCTTCGTCAAAAATCACCAGGTCTATATCATTATCACTGACATAATTCCCAACCTCAGTGATCTTACCCGAGCCAACAAAGGTTTTTGGGTTTGGGACCTCCAGTTTCTGAACAAAGGTCTTCACCGGCACCGCTCCTGCTGTATCGGTCAGAAAAGCCAGCTCATTAAGATATTCGCTTATTTCTTCATCACTCTGCCCGGGCAATAAAATACCTACAAGCACGGCACGCTCTTTCTGCGTATCCGTTTCAATCATTTTACCCATACACGAATAATCAATTAATAAAAAACGTCATGCTGATACAGCAAACCGGCAAATAGTGAATATCACTAATTAATAAACCTCCGGTTACGCTCCATGGCCTCCCTTATTCCCATCTTCAGGGCTTCGGAACACCTCATGACCATTTCGATATCTGAAGGGAAAGGTACAGGCTGGCTCTGTGTCTTAGCCAGCTGTGCGGGAAGCAGTGCCTCCGTATCACCTATAGCCCTGGCTGATATATGTTCAAAGTAAGAGTCTGCAGACAGTGGATCCTTCTTCAGCACCCTGTTAGGGTTAAGAGTAATAATCTCAACATCACCCTCTATGCGGCATTCCTTTGTCTGTACCGATTCGATAAGTGCACACTGCACATTCTTATACTTTTTCACCTTAATATCATTGCCCAGACTGTCCTTCATAACATTGCCATTGTCATCCAGCACATACTGGAACCCATCTTCAATCTCCCTTTTGATAAGGGTGTCCTTCTCAAATGTATTATCAGGCGAAACCATAACTGCTTTAATCAGCACCGAAACAATATAATCGAATTCTACATTCTCATCCAGCTGCCTGGTATGATATTCCACCCAGTCACGATCAAGCCTGGGCAGGTCAAGAGCCAGAAGGTCGGACTCGAATTCAGGGGGGAAGTTAACGCTTGAACGGTTGTCAACCTGTACAAGCACCCTGCTAATGCCAAGGTATCTTGTTTCTTCCAGCAGGCGGTCTATACCTTCATAATCACCAACATACTCCTTTGCCCTGGCAAATTCAGCATGAGCCTGCCTGTATGCTTCCTTGGTCCGGTTTTCCATTAACTCCATTCCATGAGCATAATAATAATCGGCAGCCTTGTTTTTTGCTGTCACCATCTCCTCCATATAATCAACATAGGGAAAATCAACGGTCCTGTTACCCGATTTCAGTGGCAACACTGTTCTTACCAGCGACTGCCTGTCATGCATCTTTTTATATATAAGGTATATTTCATCCCAGTTCTGCGCCTTTCCTTCCATCTTAAGCAAGCGGATTCTTTCATTATCCTGCTCAAGAGCAATCTTATATGCCTGTTCAAGAATATCAATATTCTTTGTATCATCCCTGTCTTTACGGAGCTTCTCAACCGACTTGGTAATAGCTGCATCGTAATTTCCTTTTTGCATCTGCTTCTTTGGTGATGAGCAGGAAGCAAAAAGTATACTAATAATAAAGGAATAGAGGATAAGCTTTCTCATTATTATAATATTATTGGTTTACAGTGATAAAGATAAAATAATATAAGCATCCGGAAAAAAAAAGCCGCCTCATTTACCGGGGCGGCTTTTATATTTTTTGTTTTTCTGATTATTGTAACTGGAAATTTACCGTAATTGAGAACCGAACCCTTACCGGGGCTCCCCTCTGTTTTCCTGGAGACCAGCTCGGTGAGCTCTCAACAACCCTGATGGCTTCATTATCAAGGGCCGGGTCAACACCTCTCATAATCGTAACGTTACTGACAGAGCCATCCGGCTCAACAACAAACATAAGGAAGACCTTACCCTGTATACCATTTTCAGCAGCTATCTGCGGATAATTAACCCTTCTCTGCACCCATTCACGGAATTTATTAACATCACCACCCCTGAATGTGGGCATATCCTCAACAACGACGAATATCTCTTCTTCTTCTTCTTCTTCCTCCTCGCCGACTTCAAAATCATACATCTGTACCTCATCGTCGAAATCAGCTTCATCATCTTCGAATAATATCTCATTCTCAATGGCAACATCATCCTCAACAATCTCAAATATTTCAGTCACCTTGGGTACCTCAGGCGGTGCCTCAGGCTGCTGCTGTTCCATCTCGGTGATAGGAATCATCTCTTCCTCTATTACTTCTTCATCGCCTGCGTCAAAACGATTATCCTTTTGTGCACCTGATGTCCACTCAAAAGCAATAAGACATAATGACAACACTATTACCAGTCCCAGCTGTAAAAATATACCTTTACGCTTTTCCAGATTTACCTTGTCGTTTTTCTTTACTTCCATTTTGTTTCAATTTTGAGTGCCTAAAAATAAGTATTAAATAGAATAATGTCAAATTTTATTTAAATACTTCAATAAATAACCACATATTCCACCCGCAAACTCTTTTCGCCCTGCAAAGATACCCTTACTGCAGAGATTAAAAAAATACCGGGCTCTTTCAAAAACTTACTTTGCAGATAATAATTTTTAATATATTTTTGCAAAGTCATCACGGGGATATAGCTCAGTTGGCTAGAGTGCGTGACTGGCAGTCACGAGGTCAGGGGTTCGACTCCCCTTATCTCCACGTTAAAGCAAAAACAATCAACCTCCGCCAGGAGGTTTTTTGTTTTCAGCGGGGCTCGATCGGAGCTTGCTCCGGAGAGAGCCACGGTGGAAACAAAATTTATCGCGCAGCGATTGATTGTTTTTTTGAAACTGATCGCGCAGCGATTGATTGTTTTTATTTTCAGTACTGAAGGTGAGGGGACGGTGAGCGAAGCGAACACCCCCCGGTTATTACTCCAGCCCCTCTTCAAAGAACACCTCTGTTTTATAAATAATATGTTTTTATCATAAAATATTTTACATATAAAACATGAACAATCAGTTAATTATATGCAAATATTATGCCGGTTTATTCTTAATCTGCATAAATTTTTTATTGTCCATTATCTAAATGTGATTTTTACTATAAATTTTCTTACTTTAGTTTAATCACTTTTAAAAATATTTTTCCGGTAAACAACTGAGGTAATGGAACCCTGAGAAGCATGCTTTTGTGCCGGAAAAGGGAGAAGTGAAAATTATGGCAGGAGCCTCTTCTGCAGATATACGGCTGACAGGGTCAATAGTGGAAAAATAATATTTGCAGGAACAGCAATATTGGTTTCAGCTAAGATTGAGGAGATTTATTATCTTTACCTCTTTCATCTGAATAATAATCATAATAATAATGAAGAAGACAATTAGCCTGGCACTGCTGATACTAATTTCAATATCCCAGCTTGCCGCACAAAAGAAAAACCTTAGCCGTGAAGATTATGACCGGTGGCAGAACCTCCAATACTACAGCATCTCAGATAACGGGGATTGGATAGCCTATACCATATCCCCCGTTGAAGGAAATGACACCCTGTTTATTATCTCATCGGACAAAAAGACAGAATACAGTCTTGCACTTTGTTCATCTCCTTCCTTCTCTGATGACTCAGGGTGGCTGGTAGCCAGAAAGGGTTACAGCAAGGAGGAGACGGAAAAATTGAGGGAACAGAAAAAAGAGATACGCAACAAAGCCGTGCTGCTTAACCTCGAAAGCGGGGAAAAAAGAATATTTGACGATATACGGCGCTTTACACTGGGCAGGGACAGTAAACATCTCATTATGAACGGCTATGCAGCTGAAAAGACAAAAAGATCGGATGTTTATATTTATAAGCTGGCCGGCGGTGTAATGAAGAATATAGGCAATGTTTCAGAATATGCCTTAAACAAGAAAGGTGACAGGCTGGCCTATATTATCGATGCCGAAGGAATGAAAGGGAACGGAGTGGAGTTGTTTAACCTTAACAACTATTCCATTAACATTATTGATGCTGACACATGCACTTATACCAGGCTGGCATGGGAAAAGGAAGGTAATGCCTTCAGTTTCCTGAAAGCCTTTTCAGACAGCGCTTATATTGAAAAGAATCACAGACTCTATGCAGTGCTTGATGTTTATAATACTATGGATATCATGACACTGAATCCCCTTGCACAGGACCTCATCCCGGAGAATATGAGGATAAGGGAAAATTATACACCCGTATTCTCAAAGGATATGGGCATATTGTATTTCGGTATTTACCACTGGCATGTGAAAGAGGAAAAGGAGAAAGACAAAAAGGATGAAAAGATACCTGATGTTGATATATGGCACTGGAAAGATGATCCCATTAAGCCGGCACAGGAAAAGATCTATGAGAGATCCGACAAGGATCTTGTCTACCTCTGCTCATGGAACCTGGAGGATAATAAGGTAAACAGGATAAGCAATGAGGAGTTCAGGGATTATAATATCACGGCAGACGGCAGAAATGTTGTTATAAGAACTGACCTCCCTTACCGTCCGGCCTTCCGGCAGGCTCACTACGACCACTATATAGTCGATGCCGCCAGCGGGGAAAGGTCACTGGTAATAAAAAACTTCACCCGCCTGGGCAGCTCATCACCCGATGGAAGATACATCCCCTATTTCAAGGATAAAAACTGGTGGGTCTATGATATCGAAAAAAATGAAAACAGAAATATCACTGCAGGCATTGACAATGAACTCTGGAACACCAGGGATGACAGCCCGAAAGACATAAAACCACCCTTCGGAACAGGAGGCTGGTATGAGGATGACAGCCATATGCTCGTATATGATGAGTATGATATATGGAAGGTATCCCCCGGTGACGGTGATGCGGAAAAGATTACAAACGGACGCGATGATAAGATAATATTCAGAACCTTACGCCTGGATTATGAGAATGACTGGTATGAAAAGGAAAAAGACCTGTATCTTTCTGCCAGGGGCGATATAACAAAGAAAAGCGGCTTTTACAGGATAAAGCCGGACGGCAAATCAGAAAAACTGGTCTATGATGATTATTTTATATCCGGACTGAGAAAGGCAGAATCAGCCGATAAACTGGTGTACCGTTCAGAGAGCTATTCCGATTCACCCGACCTTTTCCTTACAGACAGCCGCTTCAGGAAGAAAGAACAGCTTACACTTACCAATCCCTGGCAATCCGACTATTACTGGGGCAGGAGTGAGCTTGAAAACTATACCAACCGGGACGGAAAAGAGTTGCAGGGTGCCCTCTACTATCCTGCCAATTACGAAGAAGGCAAAGAATATCCCATGATAGTGTATATATATGAGATAAGGTCAACAGGGGTCCACAGGTATGTCAGTCCCTCGCCAAAAAGTGCCTATAATACAAGCAACTATACCACCGACGGCTTCTTTGTCTTCCAGCCGGATATAGTATATAAAACCAACCAGCCCGGCGAATCGGCAACAGACTGCGTGGTGCCTGCAGTGGAGAAAGTACTGGAAACAGGAATGGTTGACAGGGATAAATTAGCTCTTATGGGCCATAGCTGGGGGGCTTATCAGACCAGTTTTATCATAACTCAGACTGACCTGTTCTCCGCCGCCATAGCAGGCGCACCCCTTATTAATATGATAAGCATGTATAACGAGATATACTGGAATACCGGAGGCCCCAACCAGAACATCTTCGAAACATCGCAGGGACGGCTCAGGGAGCCCTGGTGGAATATTATGGATGAGTATATGGATAACTCACCTATGTTCAATGCTGCCAGTATCACAACACCGCTGCTTGTTACTTTTGGGAACCAGGACGGTGCGGTGGACTGGCACCAGGGAATAGAGATGTTCACAACCATGCGCAGGATGGAAAAGCCTTTTATCATGCTGGTGTATGAAGGTGAGAATCATGGCCTCAGGAAAGAAGAAAACATGCTTGATTATTCTTTAAAGGTAAAGCAGTTCATCGATCATCATCTTCTCGGTGAGCCAGCTGAGAAATGGGTAAAAGAAGGAAGGACTTTTATAGAGAAAAAAGAGGAGGAGGTATTAAACAAAAAGAAATAGCCGGAGGCTTGAATATAAAATTTATCAATCCATTGAATGCTGATACCTGTTGACCGGTAATAATTATTAATTACTTTTATCTGTTAATAGAGTTTCACAATATCATTCTTTATGAGTGAAGAGATACTGAAAGCGCTGATGCATCTTTTCGCCCTGATAATCAAACAGGACGGAGGCATGCTTTCAAGTGAAAGGGAGTATGTTGTAACCTTCCTGAAGAAACAGGTGAGCCATGACTCTGTCAATGAATATCTTGATCTGTTCGACAGGGATGTGGGACCTTTGATGGATCACGCCCCTGATACCGAAAACACCCCTCCATCTGTTAAAGACTCGGTAAAGATATTCAGCATATGCAAGCAGATAAACCGCACTCTTAACCAGTCACAAAAGGTTGTAGTGCTGATGCGCCTTTATGAACTGGTTAATGCCGACAAAAGGTTTACCCTGCAGCGCATGAATATTATCAATACGGTAGCGGAGGTATTCAGGATACTGCCCGAAGAATTTAAGAGCATAGAGAGATTCATAAAACAGGACACTGATAAGGACCCGGGAGACAGCTCAATACTCGTTCTCAGGCAAAAGTCAAAATGCGCCGACTGCGATCCGGAGAAGGAAGATGACAAAATGGTGACTGACCTCATTCTGGTACTATGGATAAAAAGTGTAGACCTGTATTTTATTAAATACTATTCCGCCAACCAGTTGTTCCTTAACGGCCTGCCTCTTGACACAGGTAAGATCTACACCGTGGCCAAGGGCAGCTCATTAAGATATCAGCACGGTCAGCCTGTCTATTACAGTGATATATCCTCTCATTTCCTGTCAAAAGAATCAAGCAACAGGATAAGCCTGGTGGCTGAAGGTATTGTTTACAAATTCCCGGGAGGACAAATCGGAATAAATAATATAAACCTTGCAGAGAGAGAAGGCAACCTTATTGGTATTATGGGAAGCAGCGGAACAGGTAAAACCACCCTCCTTAACATACTTAGCGGTATTCATAAGCCTGATAAGGGATCGGTAAGGATTAACGGAATAGACCTGAAGGATAAACCCGACACCATGGATGGCATTATCGGTTATGTCCCGCAGGACGATATGCTGCTGGAGGACCTCACCGTATTCGGCAATCTCTATTATGCCGCCAGCCTGTGTTTTAAAAACCTTAAGGACGAAGAGTTGATCAAACTGGTGGATAATATGCTTGGCACACTCGGACTGTATGAGAAAAGGGATCTTAAAGTGGGTTCTCCCCTGAAGAAAGTGATCAGCGGCGGACAGAGAAAAAGGCTGAATATTGCCCTTGAACTTATACGTGAACCATCGGTGCTTTTCCTTGACGAACCTACCTCCGGACTATCATCAAGAGACTCAGAGAATGTGATGGACCTTTTAAGAGAGCTTACCTTTAAAGGCAAACTGATATTTTCAGTAATACACCAGCCCTCTTCGGAGATATTCAAGATGTTTGACAGGATGATAATCCTTGACCATGGCGGAGAGATGATATATTACGGCAATCCCGTGGAAGCACTCATTCATTTTAAAACCATAGATGCGCAGATAAACAGCAATATTGGCGAATGTCCCACCTGTGGCAATATAAACACGGAAACAATTTTCAATATTATTGAAACCCAGGTTGTGGATGAGTTTGGCCGCTATACGGGGGTAAGGAAACGGAGTCCACGCGACTGGTCCGGTGAATTCAATGACAAGCATCCTCCCAAACCCCTGAAAGAGGTTAAAACAGAACCATCATCAAACCTGAACAGACCGAACCTTCTCAGGCAGTTCCTGATCTTTTTTAAAAGGGACATAAGCAGCAAGGTTTCAAACCGGCAATATGTATTGCTTACACTGCTTGAAGCACCGGTACTGGGATTTATCCTTTCATATATAATAAGATATATTGCTGATCCGGGTTCGCGCATCTACATATTCAGGGAAAACGAGAATATCCCGGTATTTATCTTCATGGCTCTTATTGTAGCTCTTTTCCTGGGACTTATCACCAGCGCAGAAGAGATATTCAAGGACAGGAAAATACGAAGCAGGGAACAGTTCCTTAACCTTAGCAAAGGAAGCTACCTTTTTGCAAAAGTCATAATGCTGCTTTCAATTTCAGCCCTGCAGGCATTCCTGTTTATAATTGTGGCTAATCCCATACTGGGAATAAAAGGTCTGACCTTCCACTACTGGTTTGCCCTCTTTACAACAGCAGCCTTTGCCAGCATCCTTGGTCTCAACATCTCAAGTGCCTTTAACTCCGCAATAACCATATACATTGTTGTACCAATGCTAATGATACCAATGATGGTGCTCAGCGGGGCTATGTTCCCATTTGATAAACTGAACCGTACAATAGGCAGTGTTGACAAAGTGCCGTGGGTTGCCGAACTAATGCCAACCAAATGGACATATGAAGCACTTATGGTAACACAGTTCAAGGATAATGAGTATGACGCGCTGGTTTACGATATCAACAAAACAATAAGGCAGGCAGAATATAATACCATCTATCGCCTTCCGGAGCTTGAAAATGCTCTTAATACCACAGTTATTAATTACAGGAGGAAAGAATTAAGTCCTGAGAAGCCCTCCGGACTGCCCCTTTTAAGAAATGAAATGCTTGAACTTTCAGCTAATGAAAACCTTTATGAATTCGATGAGCTGGAATTACTCAATGTTAATGATTTCAATCATT
>CAZGUR010000064.1:0-13018 GCA_964529295.1 uncultured Rikenellaceae bacterium
TTCACAAGAGTTTTTATAAGCAGGAATAAACCCGGGGGAGGAAAGTTTTTATCCCTATTCAGGGAGGTAATTGCCGGTTTTGAAGTGTTCAACCTGCTGGATATCCGTAATACCATATCTTACAACTGGCTCACAACAGTAAACAACCTCAGCGGGGAGTCAAGACAGTATGCAGTGCCAAATTACCTTACCGGCAGGAGCTTTAATATTAAGCTCAGCTGCGAATTTTAATTACAGTTCAACACACAAATCCGCTTCTGTCATATAAACACTGTCATCAGCCAGTAAATAAACGGCAGGGTGATAATACCCATAACGGTGGATACAAACACATTGGCCGTGGCCAGATGATCATCTACATTATACATTTTTGCTATAATAACAATATTGGCCATGCAGGGCATGGCCGATTCAATAATTATTACCTGTATAATCAGCGGATCAATACCTGACAGCATGCCATTACCAGGTAATGCAAAGACAAGAATAAAAATAAAGGGAAAGAGCAATGTTTTATTAAAGGAAGTCAGGTATACATATTTATTTGTTAAAACACCTTTTAATTTCATAAGTCCAAGCAGTGCTCCTATATACAACATGGAAAGGTAAATGGTAGTGCCACCCAGCTTAACGAAAGGTTCAAGTATAATACCGGGTATTTTTATATTGAGGAGAAAAAGTCCGAACCCGGCCAGTATAGCCACTGAATTAGGATTTACCATATTCTTAAGACTCTGGTTTAGGCTCATGCCTCCCTTCCGTGTTATGACATAGATACCTACTGTCCATAAAAGCATTATCGAAACAAATGCATATATGCTGGCATAAAAAAGGCCAAGTTCTCCAAACAGGGCATTAACAACGGGAAAACCAAAATAGAGAACATTACCAAAGGCGTTATGAGGTATAAAAACAGATTTCTGCTCATGCTTCATCCTGAACATAAGGGAAAAAAGGTATGCAAAAAGCAACATGGCCAGCATCAGCATCAGGGATATCACTATCACTAACAGACTGTTGGCCAATATCTCCGGACTTAGTTCCAGATTGTTAAAATTGGTGAACAGCAGCAGGGGCAGTGTAATATTAAATATTATCTTAACCAGGGCATCTCTGGCCGCTTCCTTTATGATACCTGTTTTTGAGGCAAAAACACCTATAAGGACAAGTACTGCCAGAAATGATATTTGTTCAAGAATGATTGATTGTTGCATTAATCTCAGTTTACAGTGTTTGTTTGAGGCGGTAAAAATAATAATTTATAATTTCGCAGAAAGAGATGAAAGGTTACGAAGGCAAAATAGCAGGATTACTGGGCACAATTATTATACATATAATTGCAGGTATAATATTCATGTCTGTCAAACTGTCTTCACTCTATAAAGAGGATCAGGCAGAATTCCTTATTGAATTCCAGCCCGATCAGGCCTTCCTTGAAGATGAGGTAGTGGAGGTGCCTGTGTCTCTTGAAGAATTATTTGAAGGCGATGACCGTTTTACAGATATTATAAGAAATATTGCCAGCCAGGAGGAAATTGAAATAGACAGGGAAGAATATATCAACAGGGTTAAGGAAGAAATGATTGCGGAAGGCAAGCTTGGGGAAGATAATTATATTGACCGCAACAAGGAAATTCTGGAAAACATGGATGAAGGGGATACAGCCTTTGAGTCTGAGCAGCAGGACAGCCTGGAGCTAAGCGATGACATATCAGCAAATGAGCTAGCTGCAAACTATAAGGGACCTACAAGGGTCTGGTATAATCTTCCGGACAGGCATCATCTCAGTCTGCCCATCCCGATCTATAAATGTGAAAATGCAGGTATTGTGGTAATTGATATATCAGTTACTCCTGGCGGTGAAATATCATCTTTCAGTTATAATGAGCCTGAGAGTTCAACAAGTGATCAGTGCCTTTACGAGGCGGCTGTCAATGCTGTCAGAAGGACAAGATTCAATCCCGATCCCTCTGCTCCCGGCAAACAGAAAGGAAGCATAACATACCAGTTTGTGGCCCAGTAGCGCACTGTCACAGCCGGTCAGTAGTTCAGTGAATAAATAGTCCAGTGTCCCCGTAGCTCAGAATAATTTCTTAAGCGTTTTTCCTGCCTGTATAACCATAACAACATTTCTCAGCTCAGCTATATCTGACAGGGGATCTCCTTCAATAACAATCATGTCAGCTATCTTGCCCTCCTCAACAGTGCCCAGCACCCTGTCCAAACCAAGGGCTTCTGCACCTGTCCTTGTAGCCGCTTCAATAGCTTCCATCTCTGAATAACCGTTTTTAACAAAACGTTCCACCTCAAGGAAGTACAGTCCAGGATTCTCTTTCATAAACTCATAAAGGGCATCGGTGCCCACAGCCATCTTAACGCCGGCATTCCTTAGCTTCCTGAAGATAATCTCATATTCATGCAACTGCTCGTTTTCCGGTTCAAACTTTTCCCTTAACTGATTCTTCATCATAATGGTCATGGTAGGCACGGAGTATATGCCTTTTTCGCCCATAAGCTGAATAACATCATCAGGCAATGCATAGGCATGCATAATAATATCAGCATCAAGCTCAGCAGCCCACCTGACAAAAGCATACTGCTTATTATACATCCCTGAATGTACAGCCACACGTCTCTGGTGCAGATGTGTTTCCTCTATGGCGGCCTTAAGCTCTCCCTTTGAATACGGGGGTAAGATCTTTACTATATCCGCACCAGCATATAACTGTTCCCTGACCGCTTTCCTGAATTCATCCGGACCATCAGCTTCGCGGGCCATATCAAAGCGCGACACACCATGTCCGCCCGTCCCGTTAATTCTTTCGCCCGTAACAACAGGTCTTGACCCTGTGATATAACCCTCTTTAAAAGCTTTCTTTGCCATAATTGTAACATTATGATATCCTCCTGCATCCAGGATAGTTGTAATACCTCCCATCAGGTGCCTGTACAGGAAAGGTACCGAGCGATAGGCACAGATAGCCTCATTAAGAAGAGGGGGCTTGTCACTGAAGTCAGGATAGTTCATATGAAAGTGGGCATCTATGAGTCCCGGTAAAACAGTTCTGCCCTCAAGATCTATAACCCTGTCATACTTTTCCTCATCAATATCTGCACCGGGTATTATGGCCGAGAACCTGTCATTTTTTATGATAATACTTACATTTTCTTTTACAGCCGATCCTGTACCATCAATCAACCTGGCATTGGTCAGTGCCAGTGTAATATTTCCGGACTGACCGTATATTAAAAACGGGTACAGAAACATAATAATCAGGAGATAAACAATTTTCTTCATATATATACATTTTAATCATGCGGGAAGTATTCAATATACCACACGGCAAGGTTAATAAAGCCATAAATATAATCAGTACTGGTAGTATTACAACCCTGCCGCTTAAAAAAGTGATGCCTGGTCTGGATATCTGTAAGGTTTGATCAGATCAGGATTGTTCCTGTCAAGCCCTCGGGTGATCAGCGGACTTATGGTATGTGCCCTAAGGCACTCATCAGGAAGAGGTGCAAGCATAGCATCCAGATCATGTCTGTCTGTCTGCCCGGATAACCACTCTTTTTCTTTACCATCCCGGATAATAACAGGCATCCTCTTTTTTGTGTTATGTATCTCTGAGAGCATATTATTGGCAGCCGAGGTAACTACAGTGAAGCTCATAATACTGTTTCCGCCCCGATGGTCAATCCACCTGTCATACAGTCCTGCCAGCATCAGAATTTTTTTATCCGGACTGTAAATATACCAGGGTATCTTCTCCCCTCCTTTGTGCTGCCACTCATAAAAGCCCATAACCGGTATCAGACACCTCCTCTTTAAATAAGAGTCTGCGAATGAAGGCTTTGCATCCAGCGTCTCGGCCCTGGCATTAAAAGTCATATACCTTATCTTCCCGGCTTCCTCCTCTCCTTCTGTCCAGCCGGGTATAAGCCCCCACCTGAGCATTCTTATTTCCGGTTCATCATTATAGATAGCTGTAACGGGCAGTTCAGGCAGTGAATGGGCATGATAATAGTAGCTGGGCCTGTATTTTTCATGATCAATAAAAGAAGCCCCGAACTTTTTCTCAAGCTCCTCCTTAACAATATTTACATTTACGGTGAAACACATATATAAGTGGTTAACCTGCTGCCATCCGGACAGAATTGCCATTTATTCAACAGGCACTGGCAGGGAATATGTAAACAGGTCGGTGCCGGACCATTCTTTTGTGTTCCTCAGCACCCGTCCCATTAAGGTATTGATATCACTGGTAAACATAGAGCTTTTCCAGGTGCTGGTATTGAGTATTACAGCCCATACTGTCCCGTCGGGCAGGCGCTTAATCATGGCCGAAGTGCCGGCAAATGAACCCGTCCTCCACCAGTAACCGTTATCGGTGGCACCCTTCCATCCTACCGGTGCAAATCCATTGGAGCGATCAGTCATAAAGTCGACCGAATATTCGGGGAGGATATCATCACCATGGTCAAAACCATCAACCGACATGGCAAAACGCACAAGATCGGGGGCTGTAGCAATCCATGCCCCGGCTCCGCCAAGGGCTTCAATGTCATTGCCGCCGTATGAAGCCGGAACCATAGCACCGCCGCCGTATATCGACTTTTTGCGTATTGCGTTTAATGGTTCATAATAACGGACTTCAAGCGGGTCTTTTTCTGAATAAAGGTTATGTGCCAGTGTAAAGTCATATATTCCCAGTGGTTCAAATATCTCCTTCCTGCAATAATCCTCATAGGACATACCCGACACATCTTCAATCACAAGACCGAGTATTGCGTATCCAAGATTTGAATATGACCTTCCTTTCCCGGGTGTAAAATGCAATCTCTTATCAAGGGCAAACCTGATAATATCCTCTGTTGCTACAGGTGGCTCTTTTCCAAGAAAATCCGCTACCACATGAGGCATAAACATATGATCGCCGTATCTGTGACTCCATCCTCCTTTATGAGCCAGCAGATGAGCCACTGTTATATCATTTGCCCTCTTATCCCTGGGCTCTCTGAAATATTCACGATCCAGCAAACCATTGGGTCCGAATACATTATCATTCAGGCCTAGTTTATTTTCGTCCTGCAGTTTCATAATCGCAGTTGCCGTAACCAGCTTGGAAATGCTGGCTATCCTGAATTTATGGTATGGTTCAGCCACAACACCTTTAATATCATCTGCCACACCATAAGCGCGGGCAAACACCAGTTTATCACCACGTGCAACTGCCACAGAAGCAGCTTTGATGTCCCAGTAGCGCATAAAATAATTAACTGACCTGTCAATATGATTATAATCCACATCAGCTGAATGATCATTGCTTATTCTGGCATTGGAGGCTGTGAATTCAGGTGTGGGAATGCCCATCCCTCCTATTGAATAAGGGTTATGATTCAGTAAAATAAAAAATAAAAGCAGTACTATATACCTGTAATATTTATAATCCATTTCAAAAACTTCTGCTCTGTAAAAATAAGAAAACAATTAAACTTATTAAACTAAGCTATTGCCCTTATCGGGTGATTTTAATAAAAGTTATTAACAGACAGCTCATTATGAACTATCAATGCAGCCTGTGATAAATCTTGTCAACAAGGTCTTTGAGATCAGAGGGGACCGCCGAGCGTAGCTTATCGAAATCCGGCTTTGCCTTGGGCCTGCATCGCAGGTCAGAAGCATCATTTATGGGAGTACGGGTCCCTTTGCCCAGGTATGGAAATATCCGCCATGCATAATCCTCCCTGAATAAAGGCTGAAGCTCAAGGCCTATAAGGTCAAACAACACCGCCGGGGCATAATTCATGCTCTGTTCCAGCTTTCTGACCTCGTCCTTTATCCATTCATTGGATGCCAGGTTTAACATTATATCCACATTCTGAAAAGCTGTCTTTATCTTTTCTGTCTTAAGTGTTGAAAAAGCTTCATACGCATCATCATATTCAGGGCCTGGACAATCATCAATCCACTTTTCAGCAAAAAAATCAAGAAACCTGAAAGATGCCATGTGTGCCATAGCCGTGGCCAGCCAGGTAGCCTGCCGGGGATCAGTATATATTATACTCAGAACATGAGCATACTGGTACGCCACCTTTCCATATGTCAGGTGCCCGACAGTTAATCCCACCTTATAATGATCTTCAACCAGCGGTGTGTATACCTGCATACCATAATAAAGATCATTAACCACCCATATGGGCTTATAGCCAAGCTCAGGCGGAGAATCAACAAGCCTGTCAAACTCGGATGACAGTTCATTAACTATAGGTAAGATATTATTATTATAAGATTCCGAGTCCCATAAGTCAAGTTTAATTTTCCAGTTCATCTCCTTAATATTAAATTATTTAAAACAAAAAAAGCAAGTACTCTTTCCAGTCAATGTAATCTTTTTTATCACGAATTGCAAATTTCCCAAATATATGCTTAAAAAGCAATAAGCAATTATCTTATATTCAGCTTTTATTATATTTGTATCAATATGCTTAGCGGAGGCCATAATAATATACCGGGATACTATCTGGGTATCATCTTTTTACTGATGCTTTTAACACCTGAGGCCTCAGCCCAGGATAACACAGCTTCGGTTGACACTTCTGAATATTTCTCTTTTCCCGAAGGTTTGAACACCAATCTCATGATTGCCGCCGCTAAAGGTTACCCTTCTGAAGTACACAGGCTTATAAAATTGGGAGCGGAGATTGATGCCACTGACTATGAAAATATCAGTGCCCTGATATATGCCGTCGCCAATAATAAGCTTACAACGGTAAAGGCCCTGCTCGAGTATAATCCAGACACGGAAATGTTTACAAACAGCGGGGAATCAGCATTACATATAGCAGCCAAGGATAATATGCCGGAAATTGCAGAGGCTCTTATAAGGGCTGAGACAGATATCAACCTGAAGGATCGCCATGGGGCTACTCCACTGCATTATGCTTCAGCATACGGTTATTTGTATATGTGTGACCTGCTTCTTTATTACGGTGCAGACATTGAGGCAAGGTCAGATGACGGAAGCACAGCGCTGATCTCTGCCGTCTGGTCCGGGCAGGCCCCAATCAGCGATCTGCTACTACAATCAGGCGCAGACCCTAATATACCGGATAATGAAGGATATACACCTTTTATTGTTTCTGCACAGAATAATGACACACTGCTGATGAGCCTCTTGCTGGATAAAGGAGCCAACCCTTTTGCCATCAATGAATATATGTACGATGCCCTGGGCATGGCCATAAGGAATGACCATTATGAGGCATTCAGGTATATGGTTGACAAAACGGACCCGGAATGGTACAAAAAGACAGAAACAGCATCACCCGTACTTGTGGCCCGTAAATACGGCAGGTCAAGAATGCTGCAGGAATTAAAGGATGCCGGGTTCACTGAACCTGCCAGATTGAATTTTGATCATGTGAAAATACAGGCCGGCATTAAAACAGCCCTGCGTGATTACTATACAGGCATGGGAATAAGTCTTAAAGACCCCTTGCTGAAGATTATGATAAATGCAGGATTCGAAATGAAACCCGGATACAGCAGGGTTCTGGTACAATCAGGTGAAAACAGCTTTTACCAGTATTACGACAAAAGATATATTATATATGGCGGACTGGGTAAGGAATTTAAATTAATGGAAAACTACTCCGGGGAGACCCTTTCGCTTGACATTAACCTTAATGCAGGCTATATGATGACCGAAAAATACAGGGGTACAGAGATAAAACCTCCTGAGATGATAAAAATAATGCCCCGGGCAGTGCTGAGGTGGAGCAGGGGTAAATTTAATATTTATGCAGGCTATGAATATATGAAAACAGAGCTTTACAGGATAGGTCCCAACTGGTTGAGCTTCGGCATCAGCTATGATATTTACTTTGATAAATTACGGAGCCCGGTAAAAAAGATAAAATGGTATTGATCACAAAAAATATAATAAGGCTGATTGTTTTGTTCAGTTTATGCTGCCTGTCGGCCTGTGAAGACATGTATTTTATCAACTGCAGCGAATGCGAGACAACGGAACCAACAAGATGCAACCTTCGTATTGAGCTGGCAGCTACAGGTACACCCTATGATGTAACAATATACAGGGGATCAATTGAGAGCGGGGTAGTTATATTTAATACTACTGGAAGGATCAGTAGCTTCTATCACAATGTGAGCCTCAATTCTGAATATACTGTTAAGGCTACTGCTGTGATAAACGGCACAGAATATACTGCAATAGACTCAGCCAGGCCCCGGGTGAAAGTTATTACCGATATATGCGAAGAGACATGCTACTGGGTGGTCAACAAAACTGTTAAGCTTGATATAAAATATTACTGATAAGCAAAATACAGTTAAATGATTTATTCAATAAAGTACGGCAATAAGTTATTGGACCTGGAAGTTCCGGCCAACACGGAGCACATAAGTGTTAAGCCGCCGGAGAAAAGGATAGACAGGCAGACCTTCCTGGATGATTTATCCGCGTTGATTAAACCAGAGATCCGCACAGCAGGTATTATTGTATCAGACAAAACCAGGCTCTGCAGCTATGACAGCTATTTACCCTGGGTAACAGGACTGCTCAGAAAGACATTACCCCCGGAGGCCATAAAAATATATATAGCCTACGGAACTCATCCCCGGCAGACAGACGAAGAGAGCCTCAATACTTACGGTAGTATTTATAATGAGTATGAATTCATTCATCATGATTGCGACAACAGTAAGATAATGACCCTGCTCGGACGCACATCAAGGGGAACTGAAGTGAGGATACGAAAAGATATTCTGGAGCATGATCAGCTTATACTTTTTGGCGCCATATCACATCATTATTTTGCGGGCTACGGAGGAGGAAGGAAGCTGTTGTTTCCAGGTCTTGCAGAAAGGGAGGCCATTTATGATAATCATAAATTATTTATTGACTTTGATAATATGAGTCTGAGGCAGGGATGCCAGTCAGGCAGGCTGGAAGGCAATCCTGTGGCGGAGGACCTCCTTGAAATTGATAAAATGATGCCTGAAAAAATAATAATAAGTGGCATACCGGGCGACTCGGGGAATATAAGCAGGCTGATCACAAGCATCAATTACGAAGGTTTCCTCAAAGCCTGCCAGCTGTATGATAAATATTACAGGACAAGCGGAGATATCAAATATGATAATATAATTGCCGGCACAGGAGGTTTCCCTAAAGATATAAACTTCATACAGAGTCATAAGTCATTGCATAATGCCGCCTCATTTGTAAAGGACGGCGGAAACCTGTTTCTCCTGGCCGAGTGCCGCGACGGCATTGGCAATGACGGTTTCCTGGAAATATTCCAGGGAAGCAGGCAGGGCATATTCACCAGTCTTAAAAATAAATATTCAGGTAATGGCGGAACGGCACTGTCGCTTATATCAAAAACTGAAAGGATAAATGTTCATATGCTTAGCACCCTGGATGGAGAAGTATGTAATTTATTGAATATCCGAAAGTTAAACCCGGAAGAATTGCGTAAGAGGGTAGCCAGACTTAAGGGCAGTACAGCTGTTATCAGTAATGCCGCCGTACTTTACAGCTGAATACTATAAATCAAAATCCTTCCCGGTATCATCCCTGTAGTATTCCCTTAATTCCTTAAGCTGCTTCTTAAGTCTCTTCTGTACATCATCGTAGGCAGGATCACCATACACGCTGTTCATCTCCTGCGGGTCTTTTTCCAGATCATACAGTTCCCATTCATCAATATCATCATAGAAGTAAATCAGCTTGTATCTTTCTGTCTTAATCCCATAATGTTTCTTTACCATATGAACGGCAGGATACTCATAATAATGGTAATACAGTGCATCCCTCCATTCAACATCCAGGTTTTTCAGCAGAGGAACGAGGCTTTTACCCTGAATATCTTTGGGTATATCCAGTCCGGAAGCCTCCAAAAATGTAGCTGCCAGATCGATGTTCTGCACCAGCTCAGAGCATCTGCCCCCGGATTCTGTTTCTGCGGGCCACCTGATAATCAGTGGTGTACTCATTGATTCCTCATATATAAACCTCTTATCAAACCAGCCGTGTTCTCCGAGATAGAATCCCTGGTCTGAAGTATAAACAATAATGGTATTTTCGGCAAGTCCGTTATCATCAACATAGTCAAGTATCCTTCCAATGTTCTCATCCACAGCGGCAATGCAGGCCAAATAATCCTGCATATAACGCTGGTATTTAAAACTCATCAGGTCTTCCTTGTCCATATCAGGATACCTGTTCCTGAAGTCCTCGTTCATGGCCCCGTAAACCTCATGCCATGCTGCCAGTTGCTGACTGTTATACCTTTCCAGCCTTGATGTCAGAGCCCTGAAATCCCAGCCGGACCGGGGTTCTATCCCCAGTTCCCTCAAAATATCAGGATGGATCTTGGTATCCCCGGCCATATTCATATGATCAAGTATTGACATCTCAGCTTCTTTCGCTGCAGTACCGCGTCCCTTGTAATCATCGAATAATGTTGCAGGCTCATCAAATGATTTATTGATATATTCCCTGTAATGCCTTTCTGCAGGCTCCCATTCACGATGAGGGGCTTTATGCTGATACATCAGAAGGAAAGGTTCATCCTCTTTCCTATCTTCCATCCAGCCTATTGCCATGTCAGTAATTATATCAGTTACATATCCTTCCACTTGTTCAATCCCCTCAGGGGTAATAAAATCAGGGTTATAATAATGTCCCTGTCCGGGCAGCACCCTCCAGTAATCAAAACCCGTCGGCTGTGACCTGAGATGCCACTTCCCTATTAAAGCTGTCTGGTAACCCGATTCCTGTAACATTTTTGGAAAAGTTGCCTGCGTACTGTCGAAACGGGCACCCGAATTATCAATTTTGCCGTTAATATGACTATGCTTACCGGTAAGTATAACAGCCCTGCTGGGGGCACAAATCGAATTGCTGACATAAGAATTCTCAAAGAGCATCCCTTCGTCGGCCAGGCGGTCAATATTGGGTGTATTGTTCCTGTATGAGCCATAGGCACTAATAGCCTGCCGGGCATGATCATCGGTCATTATGAAAATGATATTGGGCCTTTCATTTCTTTCACTGCAGGAAAAAAGCAGGGCCGTCACTGACAGAATAATCATTTTTTTCAGCATTCCCATGATAAAAAATTATTATGCTAATTACTCAACTATATTAATTCCTCGGATAGAACTTTTCTCAGCTCATTGGGTTTAACATTTTCATCTATCTCACCCAGTTCAGCTATTGATATCTTTCCTCTCTCCTCTGACACAACAATAACAATACAGTCTGTAAGCTCACTTATCCCTATTGCAGCCCTGTGCCTCATACCAAAGCGGGGGGGCAGGTTAGGGTTATCAGTGGCCGGGAGGGGACATCTTGCAGCATATATTTTACCTGATTCAATGAGCACGGCCCCATCATGCAGCGGGCTGTTTTTAAAAAATATTGTTTTAAGCAGTTCCGTACTTATTTTTGAATTAATAATCTCACCGCCCTCCGCATACATCTCAAGTGAACTGCGCCGTGAGATAACTATCAGAGCGCCGGTCTTTGTTTCTGCAAGCCACTCTATGCCCCGCACTATCTCCTCTATATCTGTTTGTTTCTGCCTTGAGGCCACCGACCCGCCGCTGAAAAAACGTTCAATAGAAAAGCTCCCGCCCGCCATATAACGGCTGCCGATCATCAATAAAAAACGCCTTATTTCCTGCTGAAAAACAATAATAAGCACTATCACACCACCACCAAAAACAGCTGCCATTATCGAGCTTATAAGCTCCATCTGCAGTAATTCCACTACCTTCCAGAACAGATACACAACAAAAATGCCTACGAATATTGTTATGGCCGCAGAGCCTCGTATCAACCGGTAAAGCTGATAAAGGATAAAAGCTACCAGTATAATATCTATTATATCCAATATTGTAATAGGGGGCATAGAATATTTTTATGTCTTTAAAGCAAATGTAAAAAAATAAAAGTGAATTATGGTGCAGAACCTACTAAACTGCTTATAAGTTTAACGGCCTGTACAGCCTCAGCCACATCATGCACTCTCAGTATTGACACCCCTTTCATAAGGGCCACGGTATTCAGGACAATAGTGCCGTTCAGACTATCCTCCGGTGTTATTCCCAGGGTTCGCCATATCATTGATTTCCGGGAAAGACCGGCCATAACAGGTAATCCGAGCATATGAAAACGCTCCATCCTGTTCAGTATAATATAATTATGACTGACTGTCTTACCGAAACCAAAACCGGGATCAATAATAATATCTGCTACTCCCCTCCTGACCAGCTCATGTTTCTTTTGAGAAAACCAACTGAGAAGCTCTGTAATAATATCATCATAGACCGGATCAATATGCATTGTTTGAGGCCTGCCTTTCATATGCATAAGTACATACGGTATATTATGCTTTTCAATAACACTGAACATCCTGTCATCAAGGTCTCCGCCTGAAATATCATTTATCATATTCACCCCGTAATGACTGATAGCTATATCTGCAAGGCCTGACCTGAAAGTATCGAGTGACAGTATAGCCTGCGGGTATTCTCTTCGTAGTAGTTTCAATGCCCCGGTAACTCTTTCCTGCTCTTCTTCCTCGCCTGTATCCAGGGCTCCCGGGCGTGATGAATACCCTCCTACATCCAGAATATCGGCCCCTGATTCCAGCATTTTTGCAGCCCGGCATAAAATATCCTTATCGCTGCGCAAGCGGCTGCCACTGTAAAATGAATCCGGGGTAATATTAAGAACACCCATCACCAGGGGCTTTCCCGGGCCATATAAACGGCCTCCCAGATTGATCTGCTTATTCACTGCCTCCATAAGATAAACCGGATATGTTCGTATTCATTCCTTAGCCGTATTACGCTGAAAATTCATATTCATTCTTTAGCCGGCTTTAAGCTAAAGCAATATATAAAGAATATAAATTACAAAAATAAGGCTTTAGTTTTAATATACATATCCGTTTCCTGAAAGTAAGAAATTCGAAA
>CAZGUR010000064.1:13028-14003 GCA_964529295.1 uncultured Rikenellaceae bacterium
TATCACTAATAGAAATAGGCTTATCTTATTATATTTGTATGTGCCAAGAAATGATTTGCAGTCTTAGGATGAAACGAATATGAAACTCATAGTTATAGAGGGGCTTGACGGTGCCGGAAAGTCAACACAGTTAAAAAAGCTCGGCGAGCATTTTACTGACCGGGGACTGGCATATGAATTTATTCATTTTCCCAGGACAGATGCCCCATATTTCGGTGAGCTGATAGCCCGCTTTCTGAGAGGAGAGTACGGACAGGTAAGCGAGGTTGATCCCTATCTTGTTGCTATGCTTTACGCTGGCGACAGGAAAGATATAGCCGCTGACATTTACTCATGGCTGGATAAAGGAAAATATGTACTTCTGGACAGGTATGTATATTCCAATATAGCATACCAGTGTGCAAAAATTGAAGGTGATAGGGAAAGGGAAAAACTGAAAAAATGGATACTGGATCTGGAATTCAGTCATTTCGGCATCCCCCTCCCTTCCGTCAATATATTCCTGGATGTACCCTTTCAGTTTACCGCCGGAAAATTAAGGAACAGCAGGTCAGGCACAGACAGGGACTACCTTAAGGGAAATAACGATATCCACGAGAGCAGCCTGGAATTTCAGAAGAAGGTAAGGCAGGTGTATTTAAACACTGCGGCGGAGGATAACGCCCTTGAAGTAATTGATTGCACTGGCGGCAGCGGGTCTATGTCAGCACCCGGTGAAATATTTAAAGGTATAATAAAACTATTGGAAGAAAAGCATTTATTAAAATGATAAGCATTAAAAATTTAAGCCGTTTTATTGCCGGATTTGTATTCGTCTTTTCCGGACTTGTAAAAGGTATTGACCCCATGGGTTCAATGTATAAATTCATTGATTATTTCACTGCCTTTCACCTCGACGCTCTGCAAGCACTGGCGTATATCCTGGGAATAATACTATGTACGGCTGAATTTATCATTGGTTTTGCGATTTTAACC
>CAZGUR010000065.1:0-13716 GCA_964529295.1 uncultured Rikenellaceae bacterium
AGGTTTGTAATGCCATTATAAACCTGCTAAACAATGAAAAAGGCATGAAAAAAACCATTTTAATAATATGCTTACTCCTCCTCCTGCAACTGGTAGCACAGTCACAGGCAGTGGTGAGGATGGAGATGCCTGAGCAAAGCGATATGGCACTTTCAGCCTCAACCCTCTTTGAAGAACTGCTGCCTCTTGATATACCTATTGTGCTGGGACCCCTGGGTTATGATATCAGCGGAGGCACGCCACCATATAACTACCGCTGGCTGGAGAATGACATTATTGTCAGCGAAGACAGTACGGTAGTTATAACAGCCTCAGCGGGTAATAACTATACCCTGGTGATTATTGATGATAATAACTGCACCGTAAGAATACCTGTCATAACAGAAACATCCTCAGGGATAATTACAGGCACTGAAGACGATCAGGTAGTCACAGCCTGGCTCTCCCGGACAGGCAGTAATATCCTGATAAGGTTTAATAAGCCTGTAAACAGCGATGTTAAAGTTCAACTATTCGATTTCAAAGGAGTGAAATATTACGAGTCGGTAATCAACAGTGATGCTGACATCCCGGTAAGCCTCTCCTCAGGATTTTATTTCCTGGATATAAGGGGCACTGATTTTCACTATATAAGAAAGATTATACTTCCCTAAAGAAAAAGATAAATGAAGACTGCCGGTACCAATTCAAAGAATTACAGACCTAAACTGCTGATTGTCTTAACACTTTACCTTTTTACCTTTTTACTGTCCCCGGCCCAGGTTTCTGATTCCCGCGCCAGAGAGCTTGCAATGGACTTTTTTAAGGCTCATAATGTAAAATCCGGAGCTGAAACGATAGACTTGAAATACCACTCTGCCCCGGGCAGCCCCAACCCTGTCTCGGTTTTTCAGAATGATAAGGGCGGCTTTGTGCTGATATCCCAAAACGCAGAGGATTATAATATTGTAGGATATTCATTAAAAGGATCATTTATCCCGGGTGATGTTCCGTATGCCCTTCAGAATCTTATCGGCCTGTATGAAGAATCAGCATACGTCCCGGAAAAAAAGACCGGGAGTCAGACCAAGGCTGAGCTTGTGGTAGCCCCCCTGCTGGATGCCCAGGGAGTGAGCCTTAACCAGTACTGGCACACCGAGGTGGGTGGTTGTCCCACCGGCTGTACGGCAACAGCCATGGCAATGTTAATGGCCTATTATAAGTACCCTGACTCGGGCACTGGCTCTCCCTGCTATAGCCATCCTGATTACGGGACACTCTGCGCCGATATAGAGAATACTGTATGGGACTGGAACAATATGACTGATGCCGATTATAAGCTGCTGTCATACCAGCTGGCCATAGCCATGGAGATGGACTTTTGCGGGGGGAAAACAGGAAGCACCCCCTTATCACCTTCCTACCTCACTGTCCTGGAAGACTATTACGGCTTTTTTGTTTATACAGGCAACACCAGACTCTATTACCTGGCCAACGAACTGGATAATGGAAGACCGGCCTATATTGAGATACCCGGGGATCCCGGCCATGCAGTGGTTGTGGATGGCTATGACAGTGAGGGCTACTATCATATCAATTTCGGATGGGGCGGCAGCCATAACGGCTACTACCTGCTTAATTCAGGCAACACCTTCCACGTTGGCCCTGAGGCAACAGGATATACCTTCGGTACAAATATCTCGAATGCAAGGTATATAGCAAGGGAGCCGCAGTGGACCACTGAGGAGGACTCACTGGCACTGGTGGCCCTGCATAACAGTCTTGGAGGCACTACGGGATGGGACCTGTCAACACCCGTAATAAAATGGCCCGGTGTGGTGGTGATGAACGAAAGGGTTATGGGAGTAAAACTCACAGGCGTGGAAGGAAGCATATCACCCGAGATAGGCAAGCTGACACAGCTGCGCAGGCTAAGACTTGGAGGCAATCTACACGGTTCATTACCGGCAGAGATATCATCGCTTACAGACCTCCGCGAACTGTCACTGTCTTCTGAAGAAGGATCTATGGCCGTCACGCTGCCCGATGAGATAGGCAATCTTACAAACCTGGAGACACTGTCAATGTATAAGTCGGCGCAGGGACCCATACCTTCAACAATAGGGAACCTGAGCAATCTTAAATACCTGGGCTTACAGTCAGGCGGACTCACAGGCAGCATACCTTCCGAAACAGGCAACCTGGCAGGCCTTATGTACCTTTATCTCAATGATAATGACCTGTCCGGCACTATACCTGAGAGTCTGGGTAACCTGGGCTCGCTGGCGATAGCAGACCTGTCGGGTAACAGTCTCAGCGGCAGCATACCTGCCGGAATAGGAAATCTTACACAGCTCATCTACCTTTACCTGCATGATAATGATCTGGAAGGCACCCTGCCTGAAACAACAGGCAACTGTGTAAACCTCACCAACCTGAACCTGTCGGGCAACAGGCTTGAAGGAGACATCCCTGCCTCCATCGGCAATATGACGGCACTGGAATCCCTTGACCTCGCCCATAATGCTTTTACATCACTGCCTGAAGAAACAGGGCGGCTGCTTAAGCTTAAAACCATTAACCTGGAGCATAATATGCTCACAGCCATACCCGATTCCATTATTAATATACCGGGTATAATAAATTTCAAAGCCAATAATAATAATATTGACTACCTGCCCCCTGATTTCGGAGCATGGCCCGGGCTGCAGGAGACAGACCTCTCATATAATAAGATAAGCAGCTTCCCTGAAAACCTGTGCCTGCTTACTGAGCTGTGGAAGATAAAGCTCAATAATAATCTTATAAGCAGCTTCCCTGCATCAATTGATATGATGACTGATGTGACCGAGGTGCATCTCGACAGTAACATGATAAGCGGACCGGTGCCGGAATATCATCTCTCTGCCGACAATATATTTTTCGATCTAAGCCATAACCATTTCAGGTACAAGGATATACCTGAATCCTCATCACTGGTACGGGGAGTAGGAGAGCAGGCTTTTATCAGCCTTACTGACAGTATAATAAAAGGTCAGCAGGGCGATACCCTCCGCATAGATATACGTGATATCAGCAGCCTCTCAGATCCCGGTAATAAGTACTACTGGCTCGAATACCCTGATCTTATGGTCGCCGAATACAACGAAGAGATGGCAGGGGAAGTGGAAGGGCCGGTACTGGAGCTCGCAGTGAATGAAAAAAATGCTGGCCGGAAATTCTACTGTAAGGTATTTAATGATGATGTCTCATCCTTCACCTGGCAATGGCAGGAATTTACCTACTCAACACCTGCCCTGAGGTATCTTAACACAGACACCCTTGCAATTGGCATTTATACCGAAGAGGAATTACTCAGTAAGGCCTACCCTGATAAATATATTATCTCTTCCACAGAACTGCCGGAAGGCAATATCACGGGTAATGATATAAGCCTGGTTTCTCCTTTTGACCTCCGCGGGGAAATAATATGGCAGGGCTCAACAGACAGCCTTAACTGGTACGATATAAGCAGCGGGATGCAGCAGCAAGATATACTGGATAATATAGTATCGGTGACCGAAGAAGAACTTCTTATACAGCCGGCCAGACCTGTGTTTTACAGGTGCATGCTCACCGAGGGCGACTGCGATCCACTGGTAAGTGAAGCGCTTAAGGTATACCCCCTGGGAGAAGTGCTGTATGATGATATGGTTAATGTGGCCACCGACTCAATGTCTGTCAGCGTAGACAGTATACAGCTTATACTGCCGGGCGGACTCCATGATGAGGATTTCAGGCTTACCATCATAAAGCTGGATAATCCTCCGGCAAATGATAAGGGATACACCATGGGCAGCGCCTATGACGTAAGCCTGAGCATAGGATCAGTATTTGAGATACCCCTGATCATCAGGCTGGGCAATATTGACCTGTCAGAACTCGACCTGCTCGATCTCCCTGCATACAAACCGGTGTACTATGACGATATGGAACAACAGTGGGTGCAGTACACAGAAGGAGGCATCAGCCTTACCGACTCGGTGATTGAATTCCATACACCACACCTCACCAAGCTGTCGTGGTGGGAGCTGAGTGAGGGCTCATACACACACCGCTTTATCAGTGATAAGGTTGAGGTGATATATAAATATGGCACCAATACAGGGGAGGAAAATAATTACCTGGGCTACCTCTACGGGCTTGAAGATTTCCCCTCAGAACCATGGCATAACACCATCACTGAACCCGATGCCGGAGGTCACCCGGCGCTGATACAGGACGTAGCCGGGTATATGAACCAGATTATAAACAAATTTATATCACTTGAGCTGCAACCGGCAGGATCCACCTTCACAGTATATGTCAGCAACACAGGCTCGGGCTCGCTCGGACATATAACACTGGCAGGATATAATTTCGGCTATTTCACAATTAACTCGGCCCTGGCCACCTCTGCCGAGGATCTCAGGCAGACACTGGCACATGAATATATGCACTATACACAGAGCAGGTATATGAACGTCCTTACCTCCAATTATTTCTGGGCAGAGGCCAATGCCCCCCTGGCCGACCGCATGGTCTGGACCGCGGATAAACATAAAAAACCGGAACCTGAGTCCCACCTCCGCCAGTCGTTCAGGCCATCACAGGGCAATAAAAGCATCTACGACCTGCTGGGCAGGTCCTGGGACGCCCAGACATCACTGCCGGTAATTGAAAAACGCACAGTTGAACCTGAAGATGCTAACCTCTCAAGCGCCTTTCTGCATTATATGCGGTCATACCGCGAGGGGACAAAGCTCAATGCAGGCAGCCTGCTGAAAGCCCACGCCACGGTGCAGGGTATCACAACGGTAACATGGCGGCAGTTCCTTAACGACCAGCTGCAGGCACAGCTGGGAACAGCCGTGGGAAGTGAATATGATGACTTTGTGCGTTACCTGCTGAGTGGCAGCAACCCTTACTTCTCCATACTCAACAGCAACGGTAACCCGCTGAGCAATATTATCCGCAACTCCGGAGCCGGCAACATCGGGAGCTTTGCCAAAAGGGAGGTATTTCTCTTTAAAGAGGGCGATACACTGGTGAAAAAAAGCATGAATATAAAGGTACCATACCTGGCCTCAAAAGTACTGGTGTTAAGCAATAATACACCGGACAAAATGGTGGTTGTGAACTATAAGCCCACATTCGAGGCGGACGAGAATAAGAAAGTGTACCATGGCAAGTATAACTTTGAAAGCGGGATAATGGAGTTTACGGATATATCCGACTCAACAAGCTATTCACTGGTGCTTGATTCCAGATCCGGCAAGTCGGTGCGTGAATGCCAGAACACCTCATTCCTTCTTTTTGTCAACACCAAATGTCCCGACGTGATCAGCTTTGACAATGATTTTGATGCAGGGTTTGAGCTGAAAGCCTTCCCTCTTATAAATATCGATGACCTGGCATATGCCAACGTGTCAGATAAGAAAATACATAATTACAGCGACGGTCAAAAACGGGCATTCCTGATATCCGGTCTGCTCAACCTGCAGAATTCTGGAGTGTTCACCGAAACGCTGCTGACTGACTATACACGCAAGAAGGAAATGGTAAACGATTCTGCCTATATTATTACAGTATCCTTTGTCCAGGAAGCAAGGGTTTATAACGGCCAGGACATAGCCGCAAACAGGTATATCTTTACCAGGAGCCAGACCATAGAATACAACTTTTTATCAGGCAGAATAAAAATAAGCCAGGATAACAAAGAGAAAGGCATTTTTGAGGAATACTACACTGCCATATCGGGCGACTATTACCCGGAAGTCACATTATACACTATTACAGAGACACAGACACTTGAGCTGAAAAATGTATATGATTTTGAACAGCAGACTTACGAGCTGGCAGGTGATGTGCAGGAATTTATAACAGCGGGCACAACTGAAACACAGGCTACTCTGATAGGTATAAGCCATACCGGATCATATACATCATTTAACCCAGCCGGAGAGTGGGAGTTCACAAACAATTACAGCTATCTAAGCACCGATTACCCTGACAGCACCATAAAGATAGTGCTGCAGCTGCATTATAAATAGCTGCAGCAACATACCCTGTACGAAAACTGTGAAAATAATTCCCCAATGCATGTAAGAAATTGCACAATCAAAGTCCAGTCCGCCAGCGGCAGCTTTTGCCTTATCCCCTGTACTCTCGCCTGTTTAATGACCTGAGAGTCGCAAATGCCTTCTTTGGCATATTTTTTTACTACATAAAGATACGAACCAAAAAAATTCAGAATAATGAAAACAAAACAGAACAAAACAATTTTTAAGAAAACAGCTGATATCATTTTTGTGATGTTTGTATCCGTAGCGCTGGTCTTTATGACAGCCGCATGTGGCAGCGGTAACCAGGAAGACAAAGAAAAAACCGTCACTAAAGAAGATGTAGTACAGGAGATGGGTGAAGCTGCAGGCACTGCGGCGGCATACCTGGAAGGTGAAAAAGACGAGGTGCTTAATAAACTGGAGGAGAAAGCCGCGGAGATGGAAAGCAGGATGGAAGAGCTGAAACTGAAATATGAATCAGCCAGTGATGAAACAAAAGAGGAGCTTGAACAACAAATTGAAACAATGGAGAACAAGCTTGATGCCTTTAATGAAAAGATAAAGGATATCAACGATTCTGCAGGGGATGCATGGAAAGACCTTAAAGAAGGTACATCCAAAGCCATGACTGATCTGGAGAAAGCCATAGAGGAAGCTGAGAAAGAGTTTGAAAACAAGGATATATCATAAGCCGGTACTGCGGTTATGTCAGACCGGACCCGGTGCAATGAATTATCCGTCATTAATTAATAATTTATAAATCAAAAAAATACAGATATGAAAATGGTAAAAGTAATTGAAGTAATTGCATCATCAGATAAAGGATTCGATGATGCCACACGTAATGCGGTAAAAGAAGCATCAAAAACAGTTAAGAATATCAAATCAGTGTATATCAAGCATATGAATGCCAATGTTGAAAATAATAATATTGTTTCATATGCTGTGAATGCAAAAATATCATTCGAAATAGACAACTGATCAGGTTCAGCCAGTGTGGCATAATTACAGATAACTGACAGGACATACCCGGAAAATGGTTTATAGTACGTAACAAGTAGTACGTGACAGGGCCTCACCATAGATACCGGCCCCGGGAGCTCCCGTGAAACAGGAAAAATTTACTTACCCATACCAGTAAGCATTATGCAAATAAATAAGAACGAAGACAATTCAGGGTTGATAAGCGCGAAAAAGTTCAGGGAGCTGGCATCTGTCCATGCCCCTCATTGCATTACAATAATAATACCCACATCACGTGCAGGCGAGGAGGTTGACAGCAGGCAGCTGCAAAAAAGGTATAAGAACAGCCTGAAAGAACTAAAGAATTTATGTGAGGAGAAAGGGCTTAAAAATAAAGAAATAGTAAGATACCTTGAGCCTCTCGAATCACTGCTGGAAGATGTACATTTCTGGAGAAACCAGTCCGACGGCCTGGCTGTCTTCATGCATGACGATATAATGGAATGCTATACCCTGCCAGGTGAGTATAAAGAAACAATTTACCTGGCCGATCACTTTTTCCTTCTTCCCCTCATACCGCTGTTTAATGATAATGGTATATTTTACCTGCTCAGCATCAGCCTTGGTAAAGTGAATTTCTTTGAAGGATCGCGCCATGATATAACAGAGATAACAATAGACGACCTGGTGCCGGGCAGACTTGAAGATGCGGTGGGCTATGATCACGAAGACAGCTCTTTGCAGCACCGCAGCGGACAGGAAGGCGGGGGTACGGCAATGTATCACGGTCAGGGGGCAGGAAAGGATGATAAGAAAGATGAGATAAAAAAATTCTTCAGGGCTGTGGATAAAGGACTGATGAATATACTGAACGACAGGAATGCACCTCTGGTACTGGCCTGCGTAGACCATTATTACCCTGTCTACCGTGAGGTGACTAATTATAACCACCTCTTCGATGAATTTATAGGAGGGAATCCCGATGAAGAAGATCCCATCCTGCTTCATGAGAAGGCATGGATGATACTGGAAAATCACTTCAGGCAGGAAAGGGAGACAAGGACAGAAAGGTACCGCGATAGCTCATCCGGAGGTAAAACCTCGGCGGATCCTGAAAAGGTCATACCGGCAGCTGTTGATGGACGTATTGATACACTGTTTCTGCAAAGGGACACTGATCATTACGGATATTACGACCCAAAAAAAAGGGTGATAATAGAAGACAAGGAAAGAAACTCACGCGTATCCCTGTATAACCTGGCAGCAATGAACACACTGAAAAACGGAGGTCAGGTATATCTCTCCTCTCCGGATGAAATGCCTGTGGCCGGCACAGAGATAAATGCCCTTTTCAGGTATTGATTAAATACTATTTCTTTACAAGCTCAATCCTGTTATTAAAAGCACGACCCATCACGGTATTATTATCGGCTATGGGATCTTTCTCCCCGTAGCCGTTATAAACCATCCTCAGGCTGTCAATGCCCTCTTCCAGCAGCGCATTATAAATTGTCTCGGCCCTCTTCCGTGACAGCTCAAGGTTCTCGTCCCGGGGACCTACATTATCTGTATAGGCATCAATGCTCACCCCCATGGAAGGGACACTTTTCAGAGCACCGGCAATCATGTCAATAATGTCGTCACAATCACTTGTCAGCTCACACTCATTATGCTTAAAATTAAAGTATAGCACAGCCTTGCCAATATCACGAAGATCTTTCAGCAGGGCATCATCCGTTATCTCCGACTTCAACTCTCCCCTCTCAACAAGGTTGAGTGTATAATAAAAGTCCTCAGCAAAAAGGTCAACATAGATACGCCTGTTATTATGATGTAAGACCATATACAGCTGATTCTTACCGTCACCGTAAATCTCGGCATTCATCTTGTCGCCTTTCTCCTCAAACCTTTTCAGTATGATTTTCGGATCAACGGTATCATCAGTCTCATAATAATAATGTGACACCCGGCCCTCAACAATATAGTTTTCACCATTTATATCACAGAAGCGATAGGCCCCGAAATCTTTCTGCTCAAAGTCATAAAGGGTAAAGCCGGGCAGGGTGCTGAAAATCGGATGCTCATTACTCTGTTCCACTTCCTGTGACTGGGTGAAAGATAATGAGCCCAGTAATAATAAAACCAATAACAGATTTTTCATGGCAGTGATTTTTTAAATTGCTTCTCATAAGTTATGCAAAAAACTGCCTCGAAGCAAATTTTTATCTGCTCATAACTATTGCCACTGAATTAATATGCCCGCCCATCGGGGGGTTCATCTTCCTTATACGTACCGTCGCTTTTTGCACACCGTCCACCCGGGCGTATATTGAATCAAGAATGCGCCCGGCAATATTCTCCAGCAAATTTGACTTCTTCTCCATCTCCTGCTTAACTATCCTGAATGCTACCTGGTAATCAACCGTGTCCTCAAGCTTATCAGTCCTGGAGGCTTTATCAAGATCAGCTTCAATCGAAAGATCTATCAGAAACTTATTGCCAACTATCTGCTCTTCCTTGAAATGACCGTGGAAGGCATAGAACTCCATGTTCTCTATCTCAATTAAGGCCATGTGCTTGTGTTATTAATAATCCTATAAAAATATCATTTGAACCCGGTAAACAAAAATAATCACAAGAATATTTGGTTTATATCATAAACATATTTATATTTACAATATATTTGCTTATTTAATGTTTTGAATCACTATTAAAGAATAATTATGGAAACCCATGAAAAAACAATGAGCAGCGAGGAAAGCCTGAAAATTATATCAGACATGATCAGCAGAACAAAAATGAACATCAGGGAGAGTTCATTTCATTTGCTATTCTGGGGATGGTTTATTGCTGTTCTCAGCCTCGCAGAGTATTTTCTTAGTATCTTTTCAGGATTTGAAAAGCCATGGCTTGTTTGGTTGCTGACCATACCCGGAGTGTTTGTATCATTGATATACGGCTTTGTGAAAGGAAGCAAGCAACAGGTTCATACCTATGCTGAAAGGATATACATGTGGATATGGCTTGCTTTTTTATTGACAACTACCATTCTTGTTGTATTTATCGGGATTGAAAACAGGTTTCATATTGTTGGGCCTTTCATACTGTTACAGGCTGCCTTTGCTGTTTTCATATCAGGTATTGTAATAAAATTCAGACCTCTGATTATTGGTGGAATCAGTATATGGATCTTTTCTCTTATTGGATTTTTTGCAGGTCCGTATATCAGTCCACTGGCAATACCTGCCGCAGTGATTACAGGCTATCTGATCCCGGGTTATATGCTCAAAAAAACCGAAGCCGGAAATGGAAAAGTATAAGAATCTTGATCCTGTCCTGCATTCGCAGCTAAGGCTTGCCATTATGTCGATCCTTATGAACACGGAATCGGCTGAGTTTACCTATATCAAAGAACAAACAGAGGCCACTGCCGGGAACCTCAGTGTTCAAATAAGCAAACTCAAAGAAGCAGGATACATTAGCGTAGATAAAAGGTTTAAAGGCAATTATCCCCAGACCCTCTGCAGGATAAGCGCCCTGGGCAGGGAGAGGTTTGAGGTTTATGTTGACAATCTGAGGGGCTATTTGAAATAGTAAATGGCTGATTAAGGGTTATTAATCCTTTATCACAGATCCAGTCCATTCTGTCTTTTGTTTATAATTACATGCGTAAAGGCTTGCGCATCTGATTTTCCCTTTCTTATTCCATACCGATATCCGGCTCCTCACCAAATTTGCATACCGTCCAGATTATTTACCCTCAGTCCCCTTTTTACTTTTGTCTTTTGTCTTATTTTTGTATTCCTAAATCATTGATAATAATGGACAACAAAAATAACAGGGAAACCGCAGGGAATACAGGGTCCGGATCACTCAATTTCATTGAGCAGTTCATAGAAAAAGATATCCGTGACGGCAAAAACAAGGGCCGTGTGCATACACGTTTCCCGCCCGAGCCTAACGGATACCTCCATATAGGACATGCAAAGGCCATATGTCTCGACTTTGGCGCTGCCGAAAAGTTCGGGGGCAAATGCAATCTCAGGTTCGACGATACCAACCCCATGAAAGAAGAAACAGAATTTGTGGATTCCATAAAGGAAGATATACACTGGCTGGGTTTCGATTGGGAAGACAGGGAATATTACGCCTCCGATTATTTTGACAGGCTCTATGATTTTGCCGTGGATCTTATCCAAAGGGGCCTGGCATATGTCGACGATCAGAGCTCTGAGCAGATTGCCACACAAAAAGGGACACCAACAAAACCCGGTACTGAAAGCTCGTTCAGGAACCGCAGCGTGGAGGAAAACCTTGACCTTTTCACCAGGATGAAGGCCGGTGAATTCAGTGAAGGCACTCACGTCCTCAGGGCCAAAATCGATATGGCCTCTCCCAATATGCATATGCGCGACCCTGTCATTTATCGTGTTGTTAACCGTGCTCATCACCGCACAGGTAATAAATGGCATGTCTATCCCATGTACGATTTTGCACATGGCCAGAGCGACTATTTTGAAGGGATAACACATTCACTCTGCACCCTCGAGTTTGAGGTGCACAGGCCGCTGTACGACTGGCTGGTAGACAGGCTCAGGACAGATGATTACCGTCCCAGGCAGATAGAGTTCAACCGCCTCAACCTTAGCTATACGGTAATGAGTAAGAGAAAGCTGCAGGAGCTGGTGGAGGAAAAGCTTGTCGACGGATGGGACGATCCGCGTATGCCTACCTTGTCCGGACTAAGACGCAGGGGCTACACCCCGGAGTCAATACGTAATTTCGTTAAAACAATAGGGTATACCAAGGTAGAGGCAATAAACGATTTTGCACTGCTGGAGCATGCCGTGCGTGACGACCTCAACATAAAAGCACCACGCGTGTTTGCCGTACTCGACCCTGTGAAACTTATTATCACCAACTACCCGGAAGACAGGGTTGAAGAGATGGAGCTAATAAACAATCCCGAGGACGAAGCCATGGGAAGCCGCAGGGTGCCCTTCAGCAGGGAGCTGTTTATCGAAAGGGATGACTTTATGGAAGATCCTCCCCGCAAGTTTTTTCGTCTGGGTCCCGACCGGGAAGTAAGGCTAAAGGGAGCATATATCATCAGGTGCACAGATTTTGTTAAAGATCCTGATAGCGGACAGGTCACTGAAATACACTGCACATATGACCCCGACACCAAAAGCGGCGGTGCCTCAGCCGGCAGAAAGGTAAAGGGCACACTGCACTGGGTCTCGGCCCCGCATGCCTTTGATGCCGAAGTAAGGCTGTATGACAGGCTTTTCAACCATGAAGACCCGATGGGACAGAAAGGGCATGATTTCAAGGATTTCCTTAACCCTGACTCCCTGCAGGTATTGAAGAACTGCAAGCTGGAACCATCACTGTCAAAGGCACAGCCGGGTGAAAAATTCCAGTTCCAGCGCCTGGGTTATTTTTGTGTTGACAAGGACTCTGCACCGGGCAAGCCCGTCTTTAACCGCACAGTGCCTTTGAGAGATACCTGGGGCAGGCTGGCCGGAAATAAATAAGAGACCAACACAAATTATTTCTTTTTAGAAAAACAGAAAATAATGCACTGGGATTGGCAGTCGCATATTGACAACTTAGATAATAATTATATCTTTAATGCCATTCTTATAAAACCTTAACCGAAACTACTCTTAATTATATGAAGAGATATTTTCTTTGCCTGATGGCCCTGATGATATTACTACCCATAAGGGCTGATGAAAAAAGAATAGCTCTTCTGATTGGTAATTCCGCATATAATGAGATATCAGTTTTATCTAATCCGGTGAATGATATTACAGCACTTGAAGAAATGCTGAGCCTGCTGGGCTTTGATGTAATTAAAGCTGCTGATCTCTCACAGGCTGTCATGAAACGCACAATAGATGAATTCGGAGCTAAACTGGATCAGTATGATGTAGGACTCTTCTTCTATTCAGGTCATGGGATGCAATATAACGGGCAAAATTACCTGATCCCCGTAGATGCCAAAATTGAAAGTGAGGCAGACATAGAATATAACAGTGTAAATGCCGGGCGTATACTGGCTAAAATGGAGAACTCAAAAACCACTACCAATATAATTATTTTTGATGCCTGCCGTAATAATCCATTTAGAAAGAGCTGGACAAGAACTGTTCAAAAAAACGGGCTTGCTTTTATGGAAGCCCCCACAGGATCAATTATTGCTTATTCAACAGCTCCCGGACAAACAGCTTCCGACGGTGATGGAAAATATGGACTCTATACAGAAAGCCTGTTAAGCAAGTTAGGCCATCCTGGACTTAATATAATACAGGTGTTCCAGGAGGTAAGGAGAAATGTAAGGGAGGAATCCGGTGGAAAACAGATTCCCTGGGAGTCTACATCACTTGAGGCAGATTTCTATTTCAATCAGACCTACGATGAGATTGCATTTGCAAAGATAGAAACGCCAATAAGAAGCCAGGGAGTGACTATCAATAAAAGGGAGATAAAATCATCAATCAACTCTAAAGCATCTTCTTTTGGAGTTTTAGAATAAACATCAAAATCTTTTGATTGTGTTCTGAATCCAGGTAATACTTGAGAATCTATTGCTCTTCCACCATAAATTATATGGTCTTTCTTAATGAACTTCTTAACTATGCTTGGAACTTTCTCTTTTATTTGATGAAACTTTTGTGTTTTAATT
>CAZGUR010000066.1:0-13715 GCA_964529295.1 uncultured Rikenellaceae bacterium
CCATGATTGGTTTGTTTATATTTTTTTTTATATTTACAGTACATTTTTCAATCTTATCACAATAAGGCTAATGCCGAAGGATTTTTATCCTAAAACCCTGCCTCCGGTGGGGTTTATTTATTCTCTGTCAATGCTTCCCAAACATGTAGTATAGTATTTATTCTTCTGTATAATTCATTTTTCTATGTATTGCATACCAAATGTAAATAAAAAATCAGAACCCTGCAATCAATTAATTATCTCTTAATTAAACATGTAACTTAATACCTTCAGCTGTTTACCGGGCAAAGTAAAGCACTAATCCATCCACAATATATTGCAGATATTACTCAGGGCATATTGTCTGTGCAAAATGTTAATGGATCTTCTATCCTGCACAAAAATTCATAGCTGCTATCCGGCAGGAGGGTTTATTACAAAAAATTATATATTTACAGCTTCGTTTAAAAAATAATAATCATATGAGCAAGCTGACCGAGGTACTGAAAAAATTTCCGCGTGTTTTCTGGGTGTCCAACTTTATGGAACTGTTTGAGAGGTGGGCATGGTACGGATTCTATAATGCTTTTGCACTGTATCTCACACTGTCAAAGGATACGGGAGCCCTGGGTTTCAGCCAGGTACAGAAAGGTGCCATTATCGGTACAGGATCAATGCTCCTGTATTTTCTCCCCATCATCACGGGCGCCATTGCCGACAGGATAGGATATAAGAAGGTGTTGATACTGTCATATACAACCTATATTGCAGGCTTCTTTATGGTTGGCGCATTTGAGTCATACGGGCTTGTCTTTGCGGCCTATATATTCCTTGCCATAGCAGGGGCCCTTTTCAAGCCCATCATTTCAGGTATGATAGCCAAAACAACAACCGACGAAACAGCCTCGGTGGGCTTTGGTGTTTTTTATGTAATGATAAATATCGGCGGCTTTATAGGTCCCTTTATAGCCGGTTTCCTTTATAAGATTGACTGGAACCTCGTTTTCCTGATGTCAATGGTAACCATTGCCATCAACTATATCTTTGTCTTTTTCTTCTTTAAAGAGCCTTACAGGGAGCCCTCGGATGTGAAATTTATAAAAAATATTGGCATTGCCTTTAAAAATATATGGCTTACCCTCAATAACTGGAAATATGTAATGTTCCTTGTTATTATGGGGCTTTTCTGGACAGCCTTCAACCAACTGTATTATTCCTTCCCCGTATTCCTTGATCACTGGGTTGATATGGACAGGGTAGGCGCCTTATTCGGCCTGGCCGAAGGAACAATAACGGCACCTACCATCACCAGCATGAATGCCTTTTTCATTATTGTGCTGCAGATGTGGGTATCGTCCATCAGCGCGCGTTACAGGCCTCTCAAGTCAATGATGGCGGGAATAATGATACTGGCGCTGGGACTGCTACTTATGTTCCTGACCCAGAATCCATGGGTTATGCTGATAGGTGTTCTGATATTCGCAATAGGCGAGATGAGCTCATCACCCAAGTTCAATGAATATGTGGGACGCATAGCGCCCCCTGACAAGAAAGCACTGTATATGGGCACTGTCTTCCTGGCTATTGCCATCGGCCACTTCCTTGCAGGCTGGGTGTCAGGCAAACCTTTCGAGGTGCTGGCCGATAAATACTACTTGCTGAGCAGGGCTGTGGAAGAAAAGGGTTTCAGTATACAGCCTGTATCAGACCAGTTCACGCAGACACAGTATTTTGAAAGGGCACAGGAGCTGTTCGGTATGAACGGCAAAGAACTGACACAGTATCTCTGGGATACCTATAACCCCTCAAATGTATGGTTCCTGTTCTCAGGCATAGCCGTCAGCGCCAGCCTCTTACTGCTGCTGTATGACAAATTTATCCTTAAAGGACAGTCAAATACGGTGAGATAATTCAACAGGGAGGCTGTTAAAGGAACATCCTGTACAAAACCGCTAAGCAAGCGGGCAACAATATCGTAATAGTTTCTTAACAGCTTTTTTCCTGCTTATTGCCCGGATTTTTTCATGATCACTTATATTTGATACAGTTTTAAACCAAATAAACTTTAATCATGAAGAAGCTCACCTTACTGCTGCTTATCATTGCAGTCATACCCGGATCTCTCTTTGCCCAGAAGAAAATAATCAATATCCCGGATATCCCGGGATATACTACACTGAAGTGTGATTTTCATACTCACACCGTCTTCTCTGACGGCAATGTATGGCCCACATACAGGGTAGACGAAGCATGGGAAGACGGACTGGACGTGCTGGCCATCTCCGACCACCTGGAGTATCTTCCTCATGAAGATTATATCCCTGCCAACCATAATGCTGCCTTCAGTATAGCTGAAAACAGGGCTATGGAAAGAAACCTGATACTGGTACATGCCACAGAAATAACCAGGAGCATGCCTCCCGGCCACCTCAACGCACTTTTTGTAGAGGATGCGGCATCTATTTATCAGGATGATCCCTTTGCAACAGTAGAAAACGCCGTGGAGCAGGGTGCATTCATTCACTGGAACCATCCCGGATGGAAATCACAGGAACCTGACGGGATACCGAAATTATATGATATTCACCTGGACCTGCTTGACAAAGGTTATATACATGGTATAGAATTCTTTAACAGCACGGAATATTATCCCAATATCCTTGAATGGTGCGACAAATATAATCTTGCGGTAATAGCCAACAGTGACGTACACGGTATTATTTCGGAAGATTACGGACACACCACCAGACCGATGACCCTTGTTTTTGCAAAAGAGCGCAGCCTTGAATCATTAAAGGAAGCTCTGTTTGATGCCCGCACCCTGGCATATTTCAATAACACCCTGGCAGGTGATGAAGGACTTCTCAGGGAGGTATTCAATGCAAGCATTTCAATAAGTGGCCCTTATTTTGAGGACGAAAGGTACAGGTGGCTTGAGATTACAAATAACTCAGATGTGCCATTCCAGATGATAAACGGCACTGACGGAGTTGCCGATGCATTCATAATAAATGCAAACAGCATCACCATCCTGCGTGTTGCAAAAGATGCTGGCAAATCATTCGGATGGGATGTCAGGAATATGCTTACCGGATATAATGAATACCTGCATATTATTATTGACCTTTAGGCACAAAACAGTGCCAGGAGTTTACTCCTGAGGTATCCTGTAATATATCTTGCTGACTATCTTCCAGCCATCAGCAAACTTGTACAGGCTAAGGTAGTCGGTGAATATTTGTTTTCCGTCGCGGTACAGCTCAACCTTGGCAATGGCGGCATTTCCGGTGATATCTATCATCGGGTATTTAGCCGTTGTCACCACCGCCGGCATCTGACCGGCCTCCACTGCCCTGCCCACATTTGCCGACCAGGTATAGATAGGATACATTGTAAGATTGTCCTGATTGTCAATGCCCAGCAGGTTAAAGCCGGGATGGAATCCTTTTTCAATATTCTCTATATTGACCTTGTTCTGTATTCCCTGCACATAGGACTCATCGATAAGCTTTATTATGGCTTCCTTTTCGCCCTGGCCCTGGGAGAAAGAGACCAGTGAGATACTGATAATGGCAAGTAAAAAAGATAATCTTTTCATGATAAAATAAAATTAGCTTGTTAGACATGTTCAAGATACAAAAGAAAAACAAATAAGCAGCCACCTCCTATGTTAACGGCCGGTGATGCTTTTAACAAAGTCGATAACTGATTTCTCTGTATCAGGTGAAGCGTCCGGTGATGCTTCTAACAAAGTCGATAACTGATTTCTCTGTATCAGATGAAGCGGCTAATGCCTTTATGAATGCTGATCCGATAATACCTCCCGAGCTTATCTCACAGGCATTCATAAAACTTTTATTATCATGTATGCCGAAGCCAATCAGCACGGGCAGACCGCATATCGCTGCAACCTTTTTAATATAATCCTCATTTATACTGCTTACCGCTGTAGCGCCTGTTGTGCCGTATGAGGACACGGCATAGATAAACCCGCCGGCTTCCCCTGCAATTTCCTTTAACCTTTCTTCTGTGGTACCAGGTGTCACAAGCAGGATAAACAGCAGGTCATACCGGTTGAATATATCTTTATACTTAATATATTCCGTAAGGGGAAGGTCGGGTATTATCAATCCGTCAATACCGGCCCTGCTGCATCGTTCACAAAACCTTTCCAGTCCGTACTGCATAACAGGGTTGAAATAACCCATCAGCAGGGCCGGCTTTGTAAAGACATCCCTGCACTCTTCAACCTGCTTAAGCAGCAGTTCCAGGTTCATGCCGTTCTTCAGGGCTGCCGCGCTGCTGTCCTGTATAACCTTGCCATCGGCAACGGGATCAGAGAAGGGGATACCTATCTCCACCATATCAGCCTCACTGTCCTGTATTGCCTTTAATATCTTCTGTGTGCTGTCTTTTTCCGGGTACCCTGCCGTAAAGAAGAGTGAGAGTATATTTTTTTTCTTCCTTTCAAACAGCAAATTTATTCTATTCATGCTCAAATCTTTTAATATATGTTTCAAGGTCTTTGTCGCCGCGACCCGAAAGGTTAACAATGATATTATCCGTCTTTTTGGGATCTATTATGTCCAGCAGCGCCAGGGCGTGGGCTGATTCAAGGGCAGGTATAATACCTTCCAGCCTTATAAGCTGTCGGGCCGCCTTAAGTGCAGCCTTATCATCAATACTGTGATAAACAGCCCTTTCTTCCGTGTGAAGGTAAGCATGCAGGGGTCCCACACCCGGATAATCGAGTCCCGCCGATATCGAGTACGGCTCTGTTACCTGTCCGTCCGCCGTCTGAAGCAGCAGGGAGCGGCAGGCATGCAGCACACCGGCACTTCCCTTATTCAATGAGGCGGATGTTTCATCCGTATCCATGCCCATACCCCCTCCTTCAGCGCCCAGCAGCTGCACTGAGTCATCTTCAATATAATGATAGAAGGCACCTGCGGCATTACTCCCCCCTCCTATGCAGGCAAGTATATAATCAGGTCTGTCCCTGCCCGTATGTTCTGCCAGCTGCCACCTCATCTCCTCCGATATAACCGACTGGAAGCGAGTCACCATATCCGGGAAAGGGTGGGGTCCCACTACGGAGCCTATGATATAATGGGTGCTATCGGGATTGCTTATCCAGTCGCGCAAAGCCTCATTGGTGGCATCCTTAAGGGTTTTATTTCCTGACTCCACAGGTATAACGGTGGCTCCAAGCATCTTCATCAATGTAACATTCCTGGCCTGCCTTTCCACATCGGTGGCCCCCATATAAACCACACATTCAAGGCCTTTCAGGGCGCACACTGTGGCCGTGGCCACACCATGCTGGCCTGCTCCCGTCTCGGCAATAATCCTTTTCTTGCCCAGCCTGCCGGCAAGTATTATCTGGCCCACGGTATTGTTTATCTTATGGGAACCTGTATGGTTGAGGTCCTCACGCTTGAGATAAACATTAGTCTTATAATGATCTGACAGCCTGCCTGCATGATAGAGCGGGGTGGGCCTGCCCACATAATCCTTAAGCAGTGCCTTAAACTCTTTTTTGAATTCAGGGCTGTTAATAATACTAAGGTAATTATCCTTTAGCTCCTTAATATTATTATACAGCATCTCGGGGATGAATGCTCCTCCGAATGCCCCGTAATATCCCTTACTGTCTGCCTGTGCCTTTATCATATACTATGTCTTAATTCAGATATAAAATCCGCTGTTAACGATTCATCTTTCAATCCTGGTTCAGTTTCAAAGCCTGAGTTGATATCCAATGCATACGGTAAGCTGCCTTCCAGTCCGGCAAGCAGGGGTATGTCACCCGGACCAATACCCCCGCTCAGGAAATATGGCTTATCCAGCCGGTACCCTTTCAGCAGGTCCCAGTTAAACCTTTTACCGCTGCCTCCTCTTCCTCTGCCCCTGTTATCAAGCAGGAAAAAGTCACAATCATAATAACTGTCTGTTATCCCGGGATCTCTATCATCCCCGGGGAAGAAAACTTTTATAACACCCAATCCTTCTTCTTTTAGTGGCCGGCAGTATTCGGGACTTTCATCACCATGCAGCTGCACCATATCAAGCCCGTAACGCCTCACTGTTTCCAGTACTATGTTCCTGTCCTCATTAACGAACACTCCTACCTTAACGATTCTGCTGTCCAGGCTGTCAAGCACCTCCCTGTCCAGCATATCACCTGCATAGCGAGGCGACTTCTTATAAAATATAAATCCCATATAGTCAGGCATCAGGGCTGCAATAGCCTTGATATTCTCTTTCTCACGCATCCCGCAAACTTTCACTTTCATATGCTCCTCTCTCATGTTCGCCTTATTAGCCTCTTTCCTTTTTTTGCCTTTTCAGTGTCATAAGCTGTTCTGTAAGCTCCCTGCATGTACCGCCCGGATCACCGCTGCTCATGAAATACTCACCCAGAAGGAATCCTGAAAACCCTGCATCCTTTAATGTCAGTATCTTCTGGGCTGAATCAATACCACTTTCGGAAATTTTCATCATCCCGGCAGGTATATGCTCAGCAAGCCTCAGGGAGTTTTCTATATCTGTCCTGAAGGTGGTCAGATCACGGTTATTGACTCCTATAATATCAATATCGTCTGTCAGCAAAGCAAGCTCCTTAGCAGTATGAACCTCCATAATCACCTCCATATGGTATTCTTTTGCGGCTCTGGCCAGTTCACCCAGCTTTTTCCCGTCGAGTGCGGCAGCTATCAGAATTATCACATCAGCGCCATTAAGGTATGCCTCGGCCACCTGGTACTGATCAATAAAAAAATCTTTCTGCAGTATAGCACAGCCGTTTTTCTCCCTTGCCTTCCTCAGATCACCGAAACTGCCCCCGAAAAAAACAGAATCGGTAAGCACGGACAGGGCGGCTGCCCCTGCTTCAACATACTGTTTTGTCACAATTTCAACATCAGACCCCTGGTTTAAAACACCTGAAGAGGGCGATTTCGTTTTATATTCGGCAATAATGCCGCTGCTGTAACGGCGTTTGAGTGCCTTTTTCATTGACAGGGGCCGCCGCTCCATTGCAATATCCTGCACCAGCTTTTCAAAAGGCCTGGCTAACTTTCTGCGGGACACTTCCCTTTTTTTATTTTCTATTATCCTTTTCAGTATATCCATGCTATAATGATAATAATGTTTTAAACGATTTATATGCTTCACCTCCAAATAAAGACTGCTCAGCCATTTCCATACATTGTCCCATGCTTTTTCCGGGATGCACGATGGCCAGGGCCATGGCTGAATTTGCCAGTACCACGGCATTCTGCTGATCTTGTCCTTCACCCTTCAGTATTTTCTCGAAGATCAGGGCCGACTCATTGATGGTCCGTCCACCCTGTATATTTTCCTCACTCACCCTTCCTATGCCGAAATAAGCGGGATCAGCTATTGTTTCAATATTTCTAGTAAAAAGCTTGAATTCACCCGTCAGCGATATCTCATCATAGCCGTCGAGGCTGCTGACAACGGCATAGTTCTTATCCGTCTCCTGGTATATATAATTATAGATCCTGGCCAGCTCAAGGTTAAAAACCCCGATAAGCTGATTCTGTGGTGCCACGGGATTAACCATGGGTCCCAGCATATTAAAAAAGGTCTTTATGGACAGCTCTTTCCTTATGGGGGCAATGGTTTTCATTGCGGGGTGAAAAAGGGGCGCATGCAGGAAGCAGATGCCTGCCCTGTCAAGATGCCTGATAATAACTTCACGCTCAGTACTGAATTTATATCCGAAGTGCTCCAGTATATTGGATGATCCGCATGTTGATGACACGCCGTAATTACCATGCTTGGTCACTTTTTCACCTGCTCCAGCGACGATGAATGAGGCCAGCGTTGATATATTGAAGGTGTTCTTCCCGTCACCACCTGTCCCGCAAAGATCAACGCAATTATATTTCCCCATGATATCCAGTGGCAGGCAGAGCTCCAGCAGGGCATCCCTGAAGCCCTGCAACTCGTCAACCGTTATATTCCTTAGCTGGAACACCGTCAGGAAAGCCGTCATCTGTGATGGATTATACTTTCCGCCGGCGATATTAAGGAGTACTTTTTTGGAGTCGCTGCGCGTCAGCACTTTATGATGAAACAGATGATTCAGTATATCTTTCATATCTTAAATATTTAATGCTTAATTTTTTTACTTTGCCCATAAGACCGTGGTTTTCTGTCATTCACCTCGTTCATCTTACTTTTATAGTTTAGATTTCAGTGTCATGCCTTTTCATTTATCCGGTCTCTTTACCCATCCAGTTTGCCAGTATCTTTTTTCCCATGGGGGTAAGTATTGATTCAGGATGGAACTGCACGCCGCAGACATCATAGTCTTTATGCTCCAGGGCCATAATATTACCCTCCCCGTCGTATGCGGTAACCCGCAGCAACTCCGGCAGATTGTCGCCGTCCACTATCCATGAATGGTATCTTCCTCCCTTGAAAACCGCTGGAACATCCCTGAAGATCCTGTGAAAAGGCTCTTGAATCATTATATCCGTATCCACTCCATGGTAGACACCTGAAAGGTTCCTGAGGCTGCCACCGAACACCTCGGCGATAGCCTGCATGCCGAGACAAACCCCGAATATTGCTGTCTTACCGGCATATTCACTAATAATCTCCTTCAGCAATCCTGCCTCATCGGGTATACCCGGACCGGGTGAGAGTACAATCCCGTCATAGCCAGCCAGCCTGGCCGGATCAAGCCTGTCATTCCTGTAAACATCAGCTTCATTGCATGTTAATGAATTAACCAGATGCACAAGGTTATAGGTAAAGGAATCATAGTTGTCTATCACTGCTATCTTCATGGCTTTTAATTATTTTGTTCCGGCAGTCTCGACAGCTGCCTTTAATGCCTCCAGTTTATGATTTACTTCAGCCAGCTCCTTCTCTTCAACGGAGCTGTTAACGATACCTGCACCTGCCTGGTAGCACAGGGTGTTATTGCGACTCAGGAAGGACCTTATGGTAATGGCCAGGTTTGCTTCTCCACCGGGATTTATCAGCCCTATACAACCGCCGTAAAAACCCCGGTTATCAGGCTCGTAGCGGTCAATAAGCTCCATCGCCTTATACTTGGGAGCTCCGCTTAGCGTGCCGGCGGGGAAGGAGTCGCTTATTGTTTTTACAAACAGGTCCTTATCCTTAATCCTGCCCGATACCTTTGATACAATATGTATAACATGGGAATAAAAGTGAATCTCTTTATAGTTTTCAATCCTCACATCATCAGCGTTCCTGCTCAGGTCATTCCGTGCCAGGTCAACCAGCATCACATGTTCGGCGTTCTCTTTCGGATCTTCTGATAATTCCAGGGACAGTTCCTTGTCTTTCTCATCATTGCCGGTTCTTCCAAAGGTGCCGGCTATGGGATTGATAGAGGCTCTTCCGTCTTTTATGACTATCTGAGACTCAGGTGATGAGCCAAATATCTTATAGTCGCCGTAATCAAAATAAAAAAGATAGGGCGAAGGGTTTAAGGAGCGCAGACTTCGGTAGACCTGGAAATCATCACCGTGAAAAGACCTCGAGTATGATCGTGACAGTACTATCTGGAACACATCGCCCCTCATACAATGTTCCTTTGCTTTTGTGACCAGCGACATATATTCAGCATCGGTCATATTGGAGCTTGCCGGCTCAAGCGCAGAGAAGCCGTATTCAGGAATCTTATTATTAAAAAGGACTGATCTCAGTTCATAGATGGACGGGCTTTCTCCCTTATACAGGTTTTCAAGTATATGTATTTCGTTCTTCAGGTGGTTAAAAGCAATAACATATTTGTACAGGCTGAACCTGATATCAGGGTATCCTGTTTCCCGCGATGCCTTTTCAAGGTCTATATCCTCAAAATACCTCACAGCGCTATATCCTATATGGCCGAAGAAGCTGTTAAAGGACTCCTGCTGCCCCATAAAGCTGAATGAAAAAATATATTCCTGCAACTCATTGGGTATATCGGTCTTATTATCAATGTTTTTCCTTATTGTTTTCTCCCCTTCGCCCCCTGTCACAATTTCATCATTCATTACAGTGAAGCCGGCCATGGGCTTAAGGCATATAAAGGAATAGCAGTTTTCGAGGTGATGAAAATCCGTGCTTTCAAGCAGGACGGAGCGGGGATATACATCCCTGAGCTTAAGGTATGCGCTGACAGGTGTCAGGGTGTCTGCAAGCATTTTTTCGGAAACGGTAAAAATATCACGCATAGGTATTTTGTTAAGTTATTATCATCAAAAAGGCCCACCGTAAGAACGATGAGCCTTTATTATATCCATAATAGCGTCAGATCCTTACAATGGTATTGTAAAGTATTCCGGCCACCACCAGTTTTTATTATATGTACAAATATTTTCCATTTGTGTTTGCAAACATATAAAAAATATCAATAGCCCATTACTACGGATGGAGTTTTTTTCAATCAGTAGTCCATTACTCCGTATGAAGATTTTTTTTCAATCAATAGCTAATTACTACGGATAATTATTTTCTTCAACGTTCCGGGACCTGTGTATCAGACCGAACCCTTAAAATCTGATTTCAGCGTGATCATAATATCGTTTATAAGGGAGAGTACTCTTTTAAGCGTTGACTTTTCTATATCGGTCAGGCTGTTTACATCAAGGGCATTATCGGGCTCCCCGCCTTCCATCATCTGTTTCACCTGTTTTGACAACCTGAAGGTCATCAGCGTTTTATATGACTGCATTATTTCATCAAGCAGCTGTTTCTGAGCTGCCCCGGTTTCTTTTATACTCTCCAGCCGCAGGATGGTACCGGTGTGCTCTATCCCCAGCTTAAGCGCATATATGCGGGCAAAGCCACTGACGGGCATCAGCAGTTTTTTGACATCCACGATATTACTGTCGGGTGAGTCATGTTCACCTACAATCTGTCCGAACATACCTACCGGCGGTTTAAACCTGGTAAGCGTCTGCGACAGGTGATAGAAAAAGACAGCCTTATCCACAGCAGCTGTATTAACATGCTGCCTGAGACTGTCAGCAAGACTGCTATTACCGTAGACAGCCCTGAAATCGAAAAATATACTTATATCCAGCAGGCTCTGCGGATCGCTGTTATTTATCCATTCCGAGAACACCTCTTTCCAGTCGCCCAGACACATGTTCCACTCAGGGTTGCCTGCCATGAAGTTACCCAAACAGTAATTATAACCCACCCGGTCCAGTCCTTTATTTATCTTTTTACCCAGCCTGACAAAATATTCCCTTGCTTTTTCATCACCCTTACAGCTGTCATCTGTTATAATACCATTATCCTGGTCGGTTACAAGAGTCTGCTCAGACCTGCCCTGGCTTCCCATAACAATAAAGCAGAAATCGCATGGAGGTTCTCCCTCCTCCTCTACAGCCAGCTCTGTTATCCGCACCGTAACGGCATCTGCTATACCCGATATAACCCTTGTAATGCTTTCTGTTTTCACCCCGCTTTCCATAAAAGCATTGACCAGGACAATCATCCCCTGGTAGGCCGGTATCATATCATCTATGCTCTCCGCCCTTCTTATCTCCCCGGTAAGCACGCCGGTATAATTCTGCTGTGCCTCCAGCAGTTGCTTGTAGCTTATGACACCTGTATAACCACCTGCCTTATCCCTGACAAGTATATGGGAGATGTTCCTGGTCCTGCATTTTATTATAGCCTCATGTACCAGGCTGTCTGCGGGAAGGCTTATCACAGGAGCAGACATTATCCTTGTAACAGGAGCGCTGTCATCCAGATCTTCAGCAAGCTGCCTGTACAGGAAATCTTTTTGTCCGGCCACACCTATCACCTGTCCCTGTTGCCCGATAAAAACCACTTCCTGTTTTTTACGCATCATCAGCCTGGCAGCCTCTGCTATGGTGGTATCCGTCTCACAGCTTACAAAATCAACAGCCAGGCTGCCTATCTGCCTGTTCATCAGTAGCAGTGATGTCTGCATATCATGATGCAGGCTCTCTTTTTCCTTATTAAGGATTTCGGATCTGCCAAGCTCTTTTACAATTAATATATAACCAAAACTATTATTATGCCTGACCCTTGAAGCAGAAACAATAACAGGTACCAGGGTGTCATCTCCCCCTTTGATGCCTGTTTCGAAGTTAACAGATTTGCCTGGGTCAGTGAAAGCACCGGTAATATCTGTCCACTTCATATCAAATATATCCTCAAACTTACCGCCCGATACCTTGTCACGTTCAGCGCCTGCCAGGTCAAGGAATTTCTGGTTAACATAAACTATCTTCCCCTCCATTATCATAATCGTACCCTCTGAGGAGGCTTCGACGAGCGACTTGTATTTCTGTCTTGACAATAAAAGCTTCTGCTCCGCTTCCCTGCGCCTGCCTTCAATTATCATACTCTGCCTGTTGATATAGGCCAGGACCAGGGCGATGACCAGGATGATTGCAAAGCTTATCCAGAGAAGTCCCCTCTCTATTGTCCGTATCTCCTTCTTAACATCATCAAGGTAAATGCCTGTGCCAATTATCCAGCTCCATTCACTGAAGCCTTTAACATACGACAGCTTAGGCACTATCTGGGTGGTATCATCCTTCCACTGCCATTTATAGTCTATAAACCCTTCGCCTTTTTCCTTCACCACTAATGCTGATTCTACAAACAGTTTTTTGCCATCCGGATCAGTGTAATCCGACAGGTCTGTCCCGATAAGCTCCGGCCTGTACGGGTGCATAACCATATAAGGCCTCATATCTGTTATCCAGAAATAGTCTTTCCTGTCGTTTCCATACCTCATCTTGCCCACCCTCTCAGCAGCCATATGGCGGGCCTCCTCTTCCGACAGTATACCTGAGCGGTAGTCGGCATAATAGTCATTCACAAGGCTGAGCGCGGTATTTGTGAGCTCACTGATCATCTCCTTTTTCCGGTCCATCATGCTGTTCTCGAAAAGAGGAACCAGCACCAGGTAAAAGGAACAGACAAACAGCACCACTGCCAGCACTGAAGGCAGTACTATACTGATAATATACTTATTTTTCTCAGCCGGAGCCATATCTTTTTAAGCAAGTAAGAATGCCAATAATACATAGCGATCGAGGCACTTTATACGCGCTTACCCTGTTTTCTTTACTAAGATACGAATTAGAAAAAATAATACACTGCAATCAGCGCCCTTAAATTTGATGCCGTGTTTGTATTACCAGGTATATAATTCACATCATGATCCTCTCCATAGGCTGCGGCCGTATACTCAAGCTCAAGGGCCAGCCTTGCACTACCCGAGTTAATGATTAGTCTTGGTGACAGCCTGTAAAGGGAGTGAATGTCTGTACCCAGACCGTAAACAGTGTTACCCGCATCTGACATAGGGTCCTTTGTGCCCATATTCCTGAAGTAACCTCCAAAGAGACCTGCCTGCAGCCTGTGTCCGTTGGTATGCACCTCTGCCCAGAAGCTCATGCTTCTCAGGGGTGTATAGGACTGCTCGCCGGTGGTGGCATCAAGCACCTCCTTAACCGCATAGCCGCTTATGGCCAGCACATCGGCTATATTCTCACCATAACGGGCATGCAGCTTAAGGGTAAGAGGCACGGTGTTTATCCTGGCAAAAGCTATAGCCGAGAGTCCCGCCACCTTTTCATCAACCTTATAGGTGCTGCCTGCAAAGGGTGGGCCTACAGTGCTTTCCATTCGTGGCACCACCGTCTTATAAGCCAGCCCGGCACCCAGATGGTAACCTGTGTTATTAGTATTGA
>CAZGUR010000067.1:0-13709 GCA_964529295.1 uncultured Rikenellaceae bacterium
CCTGTTGCACGGCCATCAGCTCAGCGGCCCTTTCCTTTTTTATTTTAAGGGGAATATTATCGGTGAAATTATTAAAGGCCCAGGTGTCTTCTTCATGTGAATAAGTAAAAACACCAAGGCGCTCAAACCTGAATTCCCTGATATAACCGAGCAGCTCCATAAAATCTTTGTCCGTTTCACCGGGATAACCCGTTATAACTGTTGTGCGTATGGCTGCATCAGGAATAATATCCCTTATACCTTCAAGTATAGTTTTTGTCTCACGTGAGGAATGCTTTCGCTTCATTGCTGATAGCATATTATCTGAAATATGCTGGATTGGCATATCAATATAATTGCATATACGGGGATTATCGCGCATAAGCTTCAGTAATTCAGTATGAGAGCTGTCAGGATAAAGGTAATGCAGCCTGAGCCATTCAATACCGCTTATTTCCAGCAGCTTTTCACAGAGAGTGGTGAGCATTTGCTTCTTATACCTGTCTTTTCCATAATAACCCAGGTCCTGGGCTATCAGTATCATTTCCTTCACGCCACGGGCAGTAAGTAATTCAGCCTCAGCCAGCAGGTCTTCAACAGGACTGCTGATATATTTGCCCCTTATGCCGGGTATGGCACAAAAAGCGCAGCTGCGGTTACAACCTTCACTTACCTTGAGGTAAGCATAATGTGAGGGTCCGCTGAGAATACGGTCAGGATCAGGCATCCTGCGGAAATCATTTACAAGGTAGTTTAATATCTCATCGGGTTTGTTAACCCCAAAGAACCTGTCTACTTCCGGTATTTCCTTTTTCAGCTCATCCCTGTACCTTTCAGAAAGGCAACCCATAACATATAGCTCCCCTATCTCCCCCCTTTTCCTTGCTTCCGCCAGTTCAACAATGGTATTTATTGATTCTTCCTTTGCATCACTGATAAAACCACAGGTGTTAACAATTATAATATCATTACTGTCATTATCCCTGTAGCCGGTATTAAATCCGGAATACTGAAACTGTTTGAGCAGCTTCTCGGAGTCAACCGTGTTCTTTGAACATCCCAGGGTTATTATTTTTATGTTTTTCTGCATATTTGATTGATTACCCGCCTGACGGGTGCCGGATTTTTGACAGGCTCTGATCCACACGTATTAAATGCAAATAAAAATAAGGTGCATTACCTGGTGAATAAGGAGTCTACAAATTCATAACGGTTAAATATCTGCAGGTGTTCCAGTTTTTCCCCAATACCAATATACTTAACCGGTATCTTAAACTGATCAGAGATACCGATCACAACACCTCCCTTTGCTGTTCCGTCAAGCTTTGTAATTGCCATTGAACTCACCTCCGTTGCCAGGGTGAATTGTTTTGCCTGCTCAAAGGCATTCTGACCTGTTGAACCGTCAAGTATTAACAGTACCTCATGAGGTGCTTCCGGTATTACCTTGGTCATCACCCTTTTGATTTTTGACAGTTCATTCATAAGGTTGGCTTTATTATGCAGCCTGCCTGCCGTGTCAATAATAGCAATATCATAATTATCAGCCACAGCCGAGCTAACTGTATCATAGGCTACAGAGGCGGGATCTGATCCCATAGCCTGTTTGACAAGTTTAACCCCCACCCTCTCGGACCATATTTTAAGCTGATCTACTGCAGCAGCCCTGAATGTGTCCGCAGCGCCGAGTATCACTGATTTTCCCGCTTTCTTGTAGTGGTAGGCCAGCTTGGCTATTGTGGTTGTCTTCCCTACTCCGTTAACCCCCACAACCATAATAACATAAGGTCTGGAACCCGGATCAGAACTAAAATCATTAACCTCGCCCGATTTGTTCTCTTCAAGCAGTCCCGCTATCTCCTCGCTTAGTATCTTATTCAGCTCAGCCGTATTGAGATACCTGTCTTCGGTCGCCCGTTTCTCAATCCGTTCTATGATCTTAATCGTTGTCTGCACACCGACATCTGAGCTTATCAGCACTTCTTCAAGCTCGTCCAGGACTTCATCATCCACCTTTGACTTACCAACAACAGCTCTTGACAGCTTCTTAAAAACACTCTCTTTTGTTTTCTCAAGACCTTTGTCAAGGTCCTTTTTCTTATCCTTGCTTATAAAGCCCAGTAATGCCATTTATTATTATTGAAACGTTTAATTGCTTTATGATAAGGCATCATGCATGCCGGATGCCTTCAGAAAGCCTAAAGATAAAAAAAGCTTTCCTCATTTTGAAGAAAGCTTATTCCTTAGGTCTGATTTTTATTATCGTTTGTTGAAAAAATCATTAATATGGTCATTATGAACCATCTGCTCTTTAAAAGTATAGGCGTCTGATTTATCAGTTTTTACCATTTTAATACATTTGGTAAACGATCTGCCTGTGCCTGATTTTAATGTTGCAACTACTTTCTTTGCCATAATATTTAATTATTTTATTTCCCTGTGAAGTGTATATTTTTTGAGTAATGGATTATACTTCATCCTCTCCATCCTGTCGGGTGTGTTTTTCCTGTTTTTAGTGGTAATATACCTTGATGTTCCGGGCACTCCGCTGTCTTTGTGCTCTGTACATTCCAGTATTACCTGCACCCTGTTTCCTTTTGCTTTCTTTGCCATTATTATATTCTTTAATACTTAACAATATATCCTTTTTCCTTGGCCTTTTTCAGAACCGCATGCAGACCGTTCTTATTGATCAGTCTTATACCGGCAGCTGACACTTTTAATACTATCCAGCGATCTTCTTCAGGGTAATAAAACTTTTTTGTAAAAAGATTAGGATAAAATTTTCTTTTTGTCCTTCTCTTTGAGTGTGAAACATAGTTCCCTGACAACACCTTCCTGCCGGTCACCTGACATATCCTTGACATCGCAGCTATTTTAAATTTTTGTATTGGTAATAATTCTCTTAAAATCGAAGCGCAAAATACGTGATTTTTATTCAATTATGCAACAAATACGAGTCTTTTTTTTTGAACTATATTAATTCACATATAAATACTGAAAGTGAGCCAGTATATTTTAGTCCAGTTCTTTAACTTCAGTCTTTTATTTGTTTCAATATTCCTTTTCTCAGCATATTCAGACCAACAAGTGACGCTCTTCTGATATTATTGCTCCGTGTAAAGGCGTAATTATGCTTCTCGGCATGCTCTCCATGCTCTGAGCTAACAGCCAGCCAGATGGTGCCGACGGGTTTTTGTTCGCTTCCTCCACCCGGACCGGCAATGCCGGTAACCGACAGACCGTAATCGGTTTTTAATTTTTCACGTACACCTTTTGCCATCTGCACTGCTACCTGCTCACTTACAGCGCCATGTTCAATAAGATCATTTTCGTTAACACCCAGCTGTTCCACTTTAAGGCGGTTATCATAGGCAATAACAGAGCCGGTGTAATAATCAGAGCAGCCCGGAACAGATGTTATCATGCGGGCTATATTTCCGCCGGTACAACTTTCCGCCGTACTTATGGTGAGATTGTTTTCTTTCAGCAGCCGGCCGGTTATTTCTTCAAGACTGACACCATCAAGACCGTAAATATATTCCGGTATTGTTTCATACAACTTATCTATCTGTTCGGATAGCAGGGCATCCAGTTTATCTTCCTCTTCCCCCCTTCCGGTAAGGCGCAGTTTAATGATTCCCGAAGTCGGAAGATAAGCAAGGCTGATTTTTTCCGGCAGTTGCTTTTCAAAATCTGTTAGTATTTCAGCCAGACGGGCTTCGAAAGTACCGTATGTCATTACCAGTTTGTATTTTATATTCGATCTTCTGAACTTTTGCTTCACTCCAGGGATGACGTGGGTTTCCATTATATATTTCATCTCGTATGGCACCCCTGGCATTGAAACAAGCACTTTGCCGTTTTTTTCAAACCACATACCCGGGGCGGTGCCTAGTTTATTGGAAAGAATTTTGCAGTTTTCGGGTACCTCAGCCTGCTTCATGTTGTTTTCGTTCATATGGAGTCCCCTCGACTCCAGTAATTCCCTGATATTATCTAGCACCGACTCATCCTGCACCAGAGAGGTATTGAAATATTCACTTAATGTATGTTTGGTTATATCGTCGTTGGTAGGACCCAGTCCCCCCGTTACCAGAACCAGCTCAGAGCGCTGTAAGGCTTCATCCACTACTTTAAGTATATGTTCCTTTTTATCTGATATTGTGGTTGTCTGATATACTTCTACCCCTATTTCGGTCAGTTCTTTACCCATCCATGCAGAATTAGAGTCCACTGTCATGCCAATTAGTATCTCATCACCTATTGCTATTATCTCAGCCTGCATATCAAATTATTTAAAATGATCGTGAATAAAAGATCCGTGCTGTGTAATGGAGATGTATATATCAGAAATATTCAAACCACGGATTAATATTATATGCAAAGATATTTTTTTGTATGTTCAATCTCTAAAAAATACAGGATTAGTTATGAGCAGGGACATCATTAAAAAGACGGAACACTTTGTTAAAAACTATCTCAGGGATGTTGAATCCGGACACGACTGGTGGCATATCTCAAGGGTAAGAGGCCTGGCTATGTACATCCATTCACGTGAGAAGGTAGGTGATCCTTTTATTATCGAAATGTCTGCCCTGCTGCATGATATTGATGATTATAAAATAAAGCCGGGGAATAAAATGGGTTTACTCGACGGTTTCCTTGCTGAATCGGGGATTGACGATGATCAACAGGATACGATAAAGTATATAATTGATCATATATCATTCCGCGATAGCTTTGGACCTTCATATAAACATATACCGGAACTGGATGCAGTACAGGATGCCGACCGGCTTGATGCAATGGGTGCCATAGGTATAGCCCGTGCCTTTAATTACGGCGGTTCCTTAGGTTTCGATATATACAATCCGGGTGAAAAACCGGTGGATTATAAAAGTACTGGTGAATATACATCATCCCTTTCATCCACCATAAATCATTTTTACGAGAAACTGCTCAGGTTAAAGGATATGATGAATACCGGAACAGGCAGGGTAATGGCAGAGGAGAGGCACAGCTATCTGGAGGGTTTTCTTGTACAATTTATGAAAGAATGGAAATCAGGCATCCCGGGGATATAATTAACTCCCCATGGCCCGGGGGGTATCAGAATAGACGCATAAGAAATGAGCGGGAAACGGGGATCGAACCCGCGACCCTCAGCTTGGGAAGCTGATGCTCTGCCACTGAGCTACTCCCGCTGATAATTTATTAAGATGAAACTATGAGGCTTGTGTTCATTACCAGTCGGCCGGCCACTCCCCTATACCGTCCTTAAAGAACTGCAGGTGTTCATAATGGGGTTTTGCCTTATCCTCTATCGCAAGCAGCTGGTCTGCATCTAGTTGCTTAAACTCGCGGGCTATCTTGATATTTTCCTCCAGCTCGGCAATCTCATCTATTCCGATAACAATGGTACTTACGGGCAATGACATAACGTAATCCATAGCCTCTTTCATGGTAATGATTCCCCCTTTATCAAAGATCCTGTCGCGGGCCGGTATTTTCATCCCTACAATACCCATCCCTTTCTCCACGGCCACAGGCAGGAAATTCTCGATCATCGAATTATAATGCTTGTCAGCCGCGTTTATTGCTACCAGCACATTATCGAATTCATACCTTTCGGCCATCATCCTGAGTATCTCAGGGTCTTCATGCCCGGTGAACCCTAAGTTTTTAACCATACCTTCGGCCTTAGCTTTCTCCATTGCCTTTATCACGCCTCCTTCGGCGAAATAATCATCAATGGTTTCCTTTTCAGCTGCCCTCAGATTATGTACCTGCCAGAGATCAAGATGATCAGTTTGCAGGTTTTTAAGGCTTTGCTCCAGCAGCCTCATTGAACCGTCATATGTGCGGTTATGGGTCTTGGAGGCAAGAAAGACCTCGTTCCGTCTTGTTTTCATTACCTGCCCCACATTCCTCTCACTTGTTCCCATAGCTTCGGCCCTGGATACGGTATCACTTGAACGTCCATATGCGGCAGCGGTATCAATATAATTTATTCCCAGGTCTATTGCCCTATTGACAATTTCCACAGCCAGCTCTTCCTTGCCGGGTGTTTCAACCGTTGCCTGGGCACCCAGACTGTAAATACCTACCATGTGCCCTGTCTTGCCCAGTGCTCTGAGTGGCATCTTTGCCGAGGCCTTTGCAGTACAGCCTGACAGTAGTTCAACAGGACTCACAACGGTAGCCACCGCGGCTGCCGCAGCCATCTTCTTTAAAAAATCTCTTCTTGTGTTACGATTATAGTCAGTCATGGTAAACAGTTTTTTGATACAGACATAAATATATGAAAATTTTGATCATTTTACTGAATATATGATATAAACAAGGATGAAATGTCAATGTTCATTTTATTATGCCGGTCCTGTGTAAGAGTAACAGACCCATCTTCCACTACACATTTTCCAGGTTCCTGATACGCTTAAGCAGTGGTGGGTGGGAATAATGTACAAATACATAGGCAGGATGTGGATTCAGGTTACTCAGGTTATTAACCGAAAGCTTCTTGAGTGCTGAGATCAGTTTATTGCTCTTATATATTTTTCCGGCATAGCTGTCTGCCTGGTATTCATGTTTCCTGGACAGGTAATTCATAAACAGGCTTATCATACGTGAAACAGGGCTGTAGATAAGAAAGAAAGCAAATACACTGATATGAAATGATGCTGCCTCAGCGCCCATAGCATCAGTCAGTTTTTCATTACCCGCCAGCAGTGAGAAGATAAATAGCATGATACCTGTCTGAAGAAGGCCATAGAGCATCATTATCAGGGAGTGCTTTTTTTTATAATGAGCAATCTCGTGAGCCAGGACAGCTGTTATCTCTTCTGTTGTAAGATCATTGATAAGGGTATCAAATAGCACTATACGCTTTTTAGGACCCAGACCGGCAAAATATGCATTGGCCTTTGTGCTGCGCTTTGAACCGTCAATGGTATATATATCCGCCAGCTTAAAACCAGCCTTTAAAGCCATATTTTCGATCTCTGTCCTGAGCTCTCCCTTTTCCAGGGGTTTTTGCTTGTTAAATATGGGCACAATAAGTTCGGAATAGAACATATTCATAAACACTGAGAATAGGGTGATAACGATCCATACATATACCCAGAACATTTCACCAGCCTCATAATAGATCCATGTAATAAGCGCAATAAGAGGGCCTCCTATCAGAATACCCATCAGCCAGCTCTTCAGGTGATCCGTAAAAAAGGTTTTAACACTTGTTTTATTAAAACCGAATTTCTCTTCTATTATAAATGTATCATACCATGAAAACGGGAGGTTAAGCAGATCAAAGCCCAGGAATATTATTCCAAAAAAGATTATACTTACCAGCACCCTGTTATCACTCAGCTCCCTTGCAATACTGTCAATCCAGGCAAAGCCCCCAAGAAACAGCATAAGAAGGATGATAACAAGGAAAAAGGATGAACTGATATTGCTGAAGTTCATATTGGCCCGGTAATAATTCTGGGACTTCTTATATTTCTGCCTGTCAATAATATCACTCAGCTTGTCCGGCAAAGTATCCGTCCACATCTTATTATTCAGGTAATCCAGGTAAAGTCCGGATACATGACCGAAGATTATTATTATAATTATCAGGAAGAAGAAGAGATTATACATAAACAGTTAAAATGAAAAAACAGGGCGCCGAGGATTGGAAGAAAAAATGTGGAATAAAAATGTCTCGCTGCATTTCCTCGTGCTGTATGCGCCCTGTTATCTGTTAAGAATGTTTTCTATATGCAAATATCTGCTATTTTTTTAATAAAGCAATAGTATAATGGCTGTCTTTCAACATAGTTTTCAACAATATATTATCAGGTAAGCATGCCGCCACAAACCTGAATTACCTGTCCGGATACATAATCCGAGAGCTCAGATGCAAGAAATAATGCGGTATTTGCAACATCATCAGGTGTCCCTCCCCTTTTCAGAGGTATTTTAGACGCCCACTCCTCTTTAACCTCATCGGGAAGCTGGGCTGTCATCTCGGTAATAATAAACCCGGGGGCTATGGCATTACATCTTATATTTCTCGAGCCCACCTCCCTGGCTACGCTCTTTGTAAAGCCTATCATTCCGGCTTTTGATGCTGAATAGTTGCTTTGTCCCGCATTGCCTGACACACCAACCACCGAGCTCATATTGATTATGGACCCCTGCCTTTTTTTCATCATGGGTCTGAGAACTGCCTTTGTAAGGTTGAACACACCTTTCAGGTTTATCTGAAGAACCTGGTCCCACTGCTCCTCGCTCATTCTCATAAGCAGGTTATCCCTTGTTATACCGGCATTATTGACAAGGATGTCAATAGATCCGAAATCCTTAAATACCTCATCAGCAACCCTCTGCGAATCATTAAAATCGGCTACATTGGATATATATGCTTTCACTTTTACCCCGAGCTTTTCACATGCATTACATACATCAGTAAACTCATTATCTTCAGCTATATTTGTAAGGGCAAGGTTTGCTCCTTCGCCGGCAAATTTCAGGGCTATTGCTTTCCCGATCCCCCTTGAGGCTCCTGTTATCAGTGCAGTTTTACCATTTAATAAACCCATTTTTCCTGTTTTTTATTATTATGACACAAAAGTGGTGATTTCTGATAAAAGACAAAAATGAATATCCCGGTAATGGTTTATCCGGACTGTCCATTATTCTGGTCCAGGGCTTTTGCCACTGTATTACCGATATCAGCAGGTGATTCAACTACCATGATTCCACACTCCTTCATTATCTTCATTTTGGCTTCTGCTGTATCAGCCTTGCCTCCTATTATCGCCCCGGCATGTCCCATTCGTCGTCCTTTCGGAGCTGTCTGTCCTGCTATAAACCCAATTACCGGTTTGGTCTTGTTTTCCTTTATCCACCGGGCGGCATCAGTTTCCATATTGCCGCCTATCTCACCGATTATTATTATAGCATCGGTATCCTTATCATCCATCATCAGTTTAACGGCATCCAGTGTTGTGGTTCCAACAATAGGATCACCCCCTATCCCTATGCATGTTGATTGTCCCAGTCCATGCTTTGTTACCTGGTCAACAGCCTCATAGGTGAGTGTTCCTGACCGGCTGATAATACCAACGCCTCCCTTTTTATGTATAAAACCGGGCATTATGCCTGCTTTCGCTTCGCCGGGGGTGATTATGCCCGGACAGTTAGGCCCGATAAGCCTGCAATCGCGACCCGACACAAAAGCTTTTACTTTTACCATGTCGGATACGGGTATGCCCTCGGTAATAGCCACTATAAGCTTAATACCTGCATCCGCCGCCTCCATAATGGCATCTGCAGCAAAAGGCGGAGGAACAAATATTACAGACACATCAGCCTTTGTATTTTCCACTGCTTCCCTGACGGTATTATACACAGGCCGGTCAAGATGCGTGCTGCCTCCTTTTCCGGGAGTTACACCACCAACTACCCCGGTTCCGTATTCTATCATCTGCTGTGCATGGAATGTGCCTTCGCTTCCGGTAAATCCCTGAACTATAACACGACTTTTGCTGTTTAATAAAACACTCATAGATTTTCGTTTAAAATAAAACCAAAAGTATATTAATTAATGAATATTTGCAAGGAAGTGCGACTTCAGCAGCACTGGCAAGCATTTAACATAAATTGATTAACTTTAAGATCAGCTTTTAAGGAGTGAACTGGAAGATCAAATGCAGGGGATACCGGCAGCTTATTATAGCTGACAGGTGAAAATATAAAATATTGAATGTAAACTATGGAAGTTATTGAACCAATATTATACATAGCTATTTCACAGACATTCTTTTCCGGTCTGGTGGTTGCCAGCAGAAAACCTGTGACCATCCCAAACAGGCTGATGGCTGCTTTCCTTTTTATGATCTTCTTTGACCTTGTTTTTGCCCTTGTTAAGATCAAATTTATAACCTTTTACTCCTTTCCTTTCGTTGCTTTTACCTACGGACCAATATTATACCTGTATGTGAGGTATATGACAGAGCCCCGGAGGCCGTTTATGATAAGCAACTACCTGCATTTTATTCCTTTTATTATATTTTTTATTGTATCTGTGATTTTCAGGGGAGACAGGGTGTTTGCAGATCTCAGTGGATTCCTGGTGGCGGATAAATATATATCGCTGCGGATTGTATATGGTGTGTGTTTTTTTCTATCAATAACCGTCTACAGTATACTTACCTTTATCACCATCAGCAGGCATCAGAAAAATCTTAAGAACCTGGTATCCTGGGCATCGGGAAGGATCACCCTCAACTGGCTCAAGATACTTAGTATCAGTTTCTACACCACTTATTTTATCTTATTCATCCTGGGTGGCATAAACATATTCATAGATTTTCTTCCTTTTGACCCTTACTATACTGTATTTGTGTTTATTGCCCTCTTCTCTTTTGTTTATGGGTTTTATGCAATTAAACAACCCGTTATTGCTGGAATCCTTATTGGTACCGAGGAACCCCCTTTGCCCTACAGTCCGGTGTCGATAAATATCAGTCAGGATATGATCAGCAATGAAAACGGGGAGAGGACCAAGTACAGTCGCAGCGGATTAAGCAATAAAGAAGCCCGGAAGAAACTCGGGGATATACTGGAGTATATGGAGAAGGAAAAGCCATACCTTGAAAGGAGTATGACAATATATGACCTGTCGCGACAGACGGGGATACCCAGGCATCATATCACCCAGGTAATCAACGAACTGCATGATCGCAACTTTTTCACCTTTATTAATGAATACAGGGTTAACGAGGTTATAAGAAGAATGAAAGACCCGGCAAACAAACATTACACAGTGCTGGCAATAGCTTATGATTCGGGATTTAATTCAAAATCCACATTCAATACCATCTTTAAGAATATAACCGGACTCACCCCTACCCAGTATATTGAAAAACTGAGGGATGAGAGTCCGTGATCAGCGGATAATACCATATTAGATATAATATGCAGGTCTGAGTTCTGCGGATCGGGCGATTAATAAGCGTACATTCCTTTAATTTGCCCAAAAAAGTCATAATGAGAATTGCGCTGCTATTATTTTCGACAGGCTTATTATTTTTCACCGCTACAGTAAAGGCACAGTCATTATTTGATGATCTGCCCGGTGCATCAGGGGAAAGCTATCGGCTGGGCGGTTTTATAAGAAGCGGATTGTATATAAACAACCCTTCCGGGACAATCGGAATACCTGCTTCCTTTGCAGACTTAAGCCTGAATATTGAAGCAGGCAATGGCAGAACATATAAAGCTTTTGCTGACGTAAGATACCGTTATGCCAATGAATACGGTGATATCATTAACAGTCCCGGCATCAGGGAAGCATGGGCAGCCTGGTATACACCATACACTGAACTGAAAGCAGGGAAACAGATTATTAAATGGAGCCGTATGGATTTTTTCAGGCTCCAGGATAATATTACCCCGCGTAACGATCTGTACCGGTCCTTCGACCCTGCTGATCGTGACATGTCTGATATTGCGGTTAAGCTGAAGATTAACCCGGCGCAATGGATATCTTTACAGGCCCTGCTTACCCCGGAATACAGGGCTTCAGTGCTATATACAGGCTTTATGGACCTGCCGGAGACAATAAAAATAGATGATTATAGGCGGGAATCCGGAAACAAGCTGTCATTCGGCTTCAGAACAGAATTTTTCCTCAGGGGATTTACTGCCGGCTTAAGCTATTTTAAGGGATGGAATCCACTGCCCGGTTTAAGTCTTGATACCATTACAATGGAACAAGGCAGCACTTTACCGCAAGTTGTTCTTCTGAAGAAACCCTTTAAGACAGGAGTGCTGGCAGCCGATATGGAATTTGTGCTGGGTAACAGCATCATACGCACTGAAGCTGCATGGTCAGATCCGCCTGAAGATTACAGACAGGAGAGGCATGTTATGCTTCCTGAAATTAAATGGGCTGCCGGATTTGAGCATTTTTTCGGCGACATGCAGCTTATGCTTGAGTACAGCGGCAAGTACCTCATTGATTATGAGGAGCCTGCTTTTGATCCGGCCCTGCCTGATGAATCATCATTTGCCGCAATCGGCTCATTGCCCCCGGGGCAGCTCTATGAGTATACATCTTTACAGATAAGCTCTTTTAACCGCCTCTATAATTACCAGCTGGAAGAATACAGCCATTATGCAGGCCTGAGATTGTCATATGAGAAGGGATTGGCAAAAATAAAGCCATCACTTAATATATTGTATAATATAACTGCAAAGGAGTATATGATAAACCCCATAATAAAAATTAACCCTTCAGATAATATTGAACTGATAGTCGGTGCGGATATTTACGGGGGGGAGGATGATTCCCTGTTTGACATGATAAGTAAGCAGCTTAACTCAATATATACAGGATTAAGAATTGATTTTTAATAAAAACTGTTATGACCAGATTATTAATAAAGTACAGGTACCTGGTAATTATAATATCTGTGCTTACAGGTCTGGGCGGAGCTCTGATGCTACCGCGTATGGAGACAGATCCGGATACCAGGAATTATATTCCTGCAGGTATGGAGTCAAGGATTAACACTGACAGGATTGAAGAGGAATTTGGATTGCAGGATATGATAATGATAGTGTTCAGGGACAGCTGTATCCTCACCCCTGACAACCTGCAGAGGATAAGTGAAACAGACCGTAGTATTGAAAATCTGCGTTCAGTGGATAACACCATATCCCTTTTTAACACCAGGAGAATATATGGCAGGGATGGTATGATGATGGTTGATCCTGCCGTCAGCAGTATGCCTCAAAACAGCGAAGACATAAGTATGTTAAAACAGCAGTTAAGGGATAATCCGCTGGCCATGGGTACCGTTGTGTCAGATGATTTTACGATGGCAGCTATTGCCGCAACCATCTCACAGGAAACGGATGAAAGCCTTATTCTTTCAGATATTGACTCAGTGGTGACAGCCAATGGCGGTTCGGCCATGGTGTATTATGGCGGGCTGCCCTACATTCGACAGGCTATTATGAAGGATGTAAGGCGCGACGGCCTGGCGCTTGTGCCCCTTGCACTGCTGATAATGCTGGGCTTCCTCTGGTTTGCCTTCAGGGAATGGCGCGGCATGGTTCTGCCCTTTGCCGTTGTTGTATTATCAATGGCCTTTGCCATGGGCCTGGCACCATTGCTGGGATGGAAGCTTTCCATATTAAGTCTTATAGTCCCCATAATGCTTATTGCCGTGGCTAACGATTACGGCATCCATATGATAGCCAAATACCAGGAGCTGGTATCGGGACAGCCAGACAGCAGTAATAACACTGTTGTGCAAACCATGGTAAGGAAGTTAAGGTTACCTGTTATTTTTACCGGGCTGACTACCATAGCAGGGATACTGGGACTGCTGGCACATGCCATAATACCTGCCAGGCATGTGGGTGTGCTTGCATCGGCAGGGATTGCACTGGCAGTATTGCTTACAATATTTTTTCTTCCTGCATGGCTGTCATTATTACCAAAGTCAAAGCCTGTTATCGGTGGAAGCAGCAAAAACGGGTCCGTACTGGATCGTGTACTTACCAGGCTGGCATTGCTTGTAACAGCACATCCGGCCAGGGTATTACTTATATCAGCTGCACTGACAGTCCTTTTTGCTACCGGGATAATACTTATCAGGGTTGATGCCAACCAGGAGAATTTTTTTCCGCCCAAACATCCTGTAAGCCGGGCCTCTGTACTGATCAAT
>CAZGUR010000068.1:0-13653 GCA_964529295.1 uncultured Rikenellaceae bacterium
CAGGCTGTTACCATAAGAGCTGCCATAAGCAGCCATATAAACTTTTTTATCATTTTATCCTGTTGATTTGTTCTGTTTATTCTTTCTTCTTGCTTCTTATATACACCTCCAGCATCCTTGTTGCCGGATCGGGATTGATAAGCAAACTGTTCATGATAGCCGGTACCAGTACCGTTTCGCCCCTGTTCATGTCCATTTTATTATCTTCCCATTCCAGCACTGCCCTTCCTTCGGTGCAAATATATACCACAAAGCTGTCAATAAGCGAATAATCTTTTTTCATCTTCCGGTCTGCCTCTATAATGCTGGCAGTAAAGTAATCACAGTCAATAAGATTAACAGTGCTGTTCAGTTGCGGATCGGTCTTTTGTTTGTATGAATCATAGCTCTTGTAATCAATGGCATCAATTGCCAGTTCTGTATGCATTTCACGTGGATTGCCATCAAGGCCATTCCTGTTCCAGTCCCATATCCTGTATGTTATATCCGATGCCTGTGTTATTTCAGCCAGTAAAACACCTTTGCCTATTGCATGAATGCGTCCGGGTGGCAGGAAAAACACATCGCCCGGCAATGGTTTTTCTGTGTTAAGTATTTTATCAATATTCCCTTCTTCCAGGGATCTGATAAAGGACTCCCTGCTCATTTCCTTCTTAAAGCCGGTATAGATAAGGGCATCATCCGGGGCCTCAAGGATATACCACATCTCTGTTTTACCCCAGGCATGGTGTCTTTCCCTTGCCAGGTCATCGTCCGGGTGAACCTGTACAGACAGGTCGTCCGCAGCATCAATAAGTTTTACCAGCAGCGGAAATTCGCGACCAAATTTTTCAAATACATCCTCACCCACAATGTCGCCCATATAAACTTCAATAATCTCCTCCAGGCTGTTTCCTTCAAGAAAGCCGTTTGCAACCTGTGAGATATCACCCTGAATGCCTGATATTTCCCAGCTCTCGCCTATCCTGGTCCCCGGATCCGTCTTTTTGCCATACCTGGCAGCCAGGCTCTTGCCTCCCCATACTCGTTCTTTCAGGACGGGTACAAATTTAAGCGGGTATAAACTGGTCATAGATGAAATACAGATTTAAATTTCTAATCATTTTATTTTGTTAAGCCCTTTATGAGCTTATAAATACTTGATTTCTTTATTCATTAACAGAAATTAGTATTTTTGATTCAGATATCATTGACAAAAGTAATAAAATATGTTGATTGTAGGAATTGCCGGCGGCACCGGATCGGGCAAGACAACGGTTACACGAAAGGTGATGGAACTGCTGGGTGATGAAAATGTTATAATGATTCCTCAGGATGCTTATTATAGGGATAACAGGCACCTGCCACTGGAAGAAAGGCAAAAAATCAATTTCGATCATCCCGGCTCAATAGAATTCAGTCTGCTGAACAAGCATATTGAAGCTCTGTGTGAGGGACACAGTGTTAATATGCCACGGTATTCGTATATAACCTGTACACGCAGTGATGAATATATTCCCATAAAGCCTGCCAGGGTGATAATTATTGAAGGCATACTTGTATTGACCGATGCAGAGCTGAGAAAGAAGATGCAGATTAAAGCCTATGTGGATGCTGATCCGGATGACCGTCTGGCCAGGGTTATTTATCGCGACATGGAAGAGAGGGAGCGTAATATAGATATGGTGCTGGAAAGGTATTATGAGACTGTTAAGCCCTCGCACCTGCAGTTTATTGAACCGACAAAAAGATATGCAGACATAATAATACCAGGGGGCGGGGAAAACGAGGTTGCCATTGACATGCTTGTGTCGGCCGTTGAAAAATACCTTAACTCCTGGCCGGCTGCTGAAAAGCCTGCCCCGGCGGATTAATTTTTTTGTCAGATGCAAATTAAAACTACAGATATATGAAGCTATTACAGGATATTGACCCGGGCAGGATACTTTTTATTGATATTGAGACTGCACCGGCAGTGCCTGCATTCGAAAAGATGAGTCCGGCATTACAGCAGATGTGGGATAAGAAATCCTCTTATTTCAGGACGGCTGAGCAGAGTGCTGCCGATGTTTATTCCAGGGCCGGGGTATATTCTGAATTCGGCAAGATAATATGTATATCGGCAGGTTTTATCACCGGTTCAGATGATAATATATCGCTGAGAATTAAGTCTTTTTACGGACATGATGAGAAGCAGTTGCTGGATGACTTTTCCTCCATGCTCGCTGGTTTCTGCCGGAACAGGGAGGCCGTGCTCTGTGCCCATAACGGCAAAGAATTTGACTATCCCTATATTGCCCGCCGTATGCTGATAAGCGGAATGAAGATCCCCTACTTGCTGGATAATGCCGGAAAGAAACCGTGGGAGGTGGGACTGCTTGACACCATGGAGCTGTGGAAGTTCGGCGATTATAAACATTATACCTCCCTTGCACTTATAGCAGAACTTCTTGGCATTGACACACCAAAGGATGATATTGACGGATCTATGGTGGCTGATGTGTACTGGAAAGATAATGATATTAACAGGATAGCCAGGTATTGCGAGAAGGATGTTGTTGCCCTGACGCAGGTATTCCTGAAGTTCAGGAATAATGATACCATTCCCCCGGAAAGGATAGAGTCTGTCACTGTTTTCGGGGATTGAGGCAGCGCTGCTGCCGGGCGGGTTCATACGCTGCCGGAAAGGCTCAGCCATTGCCGGGCGGTTTCATACGTTGCCGTGCGGATTCATCTGCTGGCGGACATGATCACACAGGAAAATTCTCTTTTATAAGATTTATTATCAGTCCCGGTTTCTCGGCATGTATCCAATGACTGGTGCCGGGCACTTCAATAATTTCAGCTGCAGGAAACAGTCGCTGTACAGGCTTATAATCGTCCCCGCTTATATAATCCGATTCCATTGCCCTGAGAAAAAATACAGGAAAACCACTTATGTGATCAGGATCATCTGTGGCTGGTATATCCAGACCTTCATATATTTTGTCGAGGTTGTCATACAGGTACCCCGGATTGAGTCTCCATTCAAAGACACCTTTATTATTCCTGTGCAGGTTTTTGAGCAGGAAGCTCCTGACTTTCGCTGAGGGACTTATTTCCCTGAACAGCCGGTCGGCTTCCTTCCTGTCTTTTATTTCTGAAGGATCGGTCTCAGCCATTTTTTTCAGTATCAGCTCATGCATGCCTCCTGATATACTCTGCCCCGGGCGTGCTTTAAAGGGGCTAATATCTATTATTATCAGTCCGGCAAGCATTTCCGGCCACTGCCTGGCAAAATATGCGGCGGTCTTGCCACCCATGCTGTGCCCGGCAAGAATGAACCTGCCGATATCCAGTCTGGCAGCCAGATCAAACAGGTCTTTGCTCATTGCCTCATAGCTGTGCACGGGTTCATGGGCTGAGCGACCGTGATTCCTGAGGTCCGGCAGTATCACCCTGTAGCTTCCGGACAGCTTGCCGGCAATAGAGATCCAGTTATCAGACGACCCGTACAGGCCATGAAGAATAATAAGGGGGTAGCCTTCACCATATTCCCTGTAATATAAATCCATCTTTCTATCCTTGCCTTTTCAGTCTCATACAAAAATCTCTTATCCCTTCCTTTCCAGTCTCTTATAAAACCAGTTATCCCTTCCTTTTCAATCTCTTACAAGTAATCTTTTATACATGCCTATTGTGTTCTGCAAACCATAATACAGTGCATCGGATATCAGAGCATGTCCTATGGACACTTCTTTCAGCCAGGGAATGTTTTCCGAGAAATACTTAAGGTTCTCCAGGTTAAGGTCATGGCCTGCATTAAGGTCCAGTCCCAGTTTCCTTGCTGCAACAGCAGCCCTTACGAAGGGGGCTATAGCTTTTTCCGGATCAGAGGGATAGCCTGTGGCATATGGTTCGGTATACAGTTCCAGCCTGTCACAGCCTGTATCTTTTGCAGCCTCTATTTTACTTATATCCGTATCAATAAAAATGGAGCTACGTATGCCTGCTTCCTTAAAGGCAGCGATCACATCTTTCAGAAAGGACGCATGTTTAATGGTGTCCCATCCTGCGTTTGATGTAATGGCATCGGGGGGGTCAGGTACAAGGGTTACCTGGTGGGGCTTTACCTCGCTTACCAGTTTGATGAAGCTGTCGGAAGGGTAGCCTTCAATATTGAATTCGGTTTTTATATCCGGTCTTATTGTCCGTACATCATTATATGTGATATGCCTCTCATCCGGGCGGGGATGTACCGTTATGCCTTCAGCACCGTACCTTTCACATTCCATTGCCGCCCTGTGCACATCGGGAATATTTCCCCCCCTTGCATTTCTTATAGTGGCAATTTTGTTGATATTTACACTTAATCTTGTCATGTTTGTAACTGTTTATGCAAATTTTGATATAAGAAATGAATTAAACAATAATAAATATTTTTTTCATTACTTTAGTTGTGTCCTAAAAAATGAGAATAAGAAGCAATTGAAATGCTGGCAAAAGAACTCATAACTGAAGAAGTACCTGAATTAAAAACCTCTGATACAGGTCAGAATGCCCTTAACTGGATGGAGGTATTCCGTATATCCCATTTACCCATTGTCAATAATATGGAGTTTCTCGGACTTATATCAGATACCGATATTTATGATCAGAATGATCCTGAACAGGCCATAGGCAATCATAAGCTGTCATTAATGAAACCCTATGTCAGGGTTGACCAGCACATTTTTGATGTGATAAGCCTGGCGGCCAGATTTAAACTGACAGCAATTCCTGTTCTTGATGACAAAAATCATTATAAGGGTGTGATACTGGTAAACGGACTGATAGAAAAGCTGGCAGAGATGTCATCATTAAAGGAGCCGGGTGGTATGATAGTCCTGGATATACTGCAGAATGACTATTCACTATCGCAGATAGCACAGATCATTGAAAGCAATAATGCACGGATACTCAACCTTTATATATCATCGCATCCTGACTCTACAAGGATGGAGGTGACCATTAAGCTTAATACCGGTAACCTGATGCCTGTAATAAGGACATTTGAGCGTTATGAATATGAGGTGACGGCCTGGCACGGGGATGATGATGATGATATGGACAACTTCTATTCTGATCGTTTTGATTCATTTATGCGTTACCTGGATATTTAAACCTGTTACCAATGCTTAATAAGATTGCCATTTTCGGATCTGACAACGGGAAGACAACAGCTGCCTGTATAAAGGATATCCTGTCGGTGCTGGACGCCCATGATATGGATGTGATATTGCATGAAAATCTGTCAAAGACAGTGGATGATGATTCTTGCAGCTTGTTCAGGAACCTGTATAATGAAAATATCAGTCCTGACCTGGTGCTCAGTGTAGGCGGCGACGGCACTTTCCTTGAATCGGTGCTGCAGGTGCGTGACTCAGGCATACCCATTGCAGGTGTTAATGCAGGCCGTATGGGCTTTCTGGCCAATATACATGATGATATCGGAGGATCACTGGAAAAGATAATCAGCAAAGAATATACTGTTATTAACCGCCACCTTATAGAGCTTATAGAGCCCTTCGGAGTCATGGGCACCTCCAATGTGGCTCTTAATGATATTACAGTGCAGAAGGCCGATCTGAATATGATAATGGTAAAAGTGTATGTTGATGATCTGTACCTTAATACTTACTGGGCCGACGGCCTTATAATATCCACTGCAACCGGGTCAACAGCCTATAATATGGGTACGGGAGGACCTATATTATCTCCCTCAGATGAGAGTATTATTATTTCACCGCTGTCGCCTCACACCCTTAGCGTCAGGCCTATAGTCCTGCCCGGGAACAGCAGGTTGCGACTGGTGGTTGAAGGCAGGAGCCCGGAATATCTTGTCACATGTGATTTCAGATCAGTGCGCCTGCCTTTTTTCCGTGAATTGCTTATTAGCAGGGCCGGCTATACCATTAAAACAATAAATGTTGAGGGCCAGGACTTCTTCAGCACCCTGCGGAATAAACTCATGTGGGGTGCCGATCACCGAAATTGATTAGGATTGTTTTGTATGGATTATTATATTTGTATATAATTACTTATAAGAAAGAAATTATGAAACGTGTTTTCCTGCTTTTCTTTGTGCTGGTTTTTTTAGCGCCACTGGCCAGCGGACAGCTCTGGAAACTTCGCAGGTATGAGATTTACGGTGGATTTGGAACATCCCAGGTATTTGGCGATATCGGCGGATACAGTAAGGGTGACAACCTTCTGGGACTTAAAGATTTCACTATTTCCCAGAACCGCTTTAATATAAAGGGTGGTATGAGGTACCGTGCCAGGGAAAATATGGCTGTCAGCTTCAGTCTTAATTATGGGTATCTTCATGCCACAGATAAAAAGGGAAGTAATGTGGAAAGAGCTTTCGAATCAGCTATATCACTGTTTGAACCCATGCTTACGGTTGAATACTATTTATTGAAGAACGATGCGGAAAGCAGCTACAGGTTTGTTAAAGGTGATGAGGTATTCGATTCATTCATTGCAAGGATTGATGCCTTTGTATATACAGGTATAGGATCAGCCATCTATAAGGTTAATCCCAATGATAAGCTGGCTGCAGTGATAGAGAAAGATTCCGGGGCGGCACTGGCAATACCCCTCGGTTTTGGGGCAAATTATCTTTTAAGCCCCAATTCGTTGATAGGTTTTGATCTTGGATTACGATATACAAGCTCTGATTATATTGATGGCTATACCTCGCAATATTCCAGTTCTAACGACGTTTATTACTTTATGACTTTCGTTTTTACAAAGAAACTGAAAACAACGGAAAAAGGATTACCGTCTTTTAGAAAGTGATAATTGGAATGAACGTATAGATGAAGAGGTACTTATTGCTTGTATTATTATTGTTTTTTGTTATTCCCCTGAATGCCCAGAGAGATTCTGATTACGGTGTTTTCGCAGGGATATCATACTATATGGGTGACATTAACCCTGAAAAGTATTTTTATGCCCCCTCACCCGCCGTTGGTATAATCTACCGCTATAATTTTCACCCCAGGCATGCCATCAGGACAAATATTTTCTACGGCAGGATACGGGGAAATGATCTTGACTTTGATAATGACTACCAGCAGTCAAGGGCTCAATCATTTGAATCATCACTGCTGGAAGCGGCGTTCCAGTTTGAATTCAATTTCCTGCCATATACCACAACAGGCAAGTGGTGGGATTATACTCCTTATTTTGCCCTTGGGGGCGGATTGTGTTTTTCAGATGCCGCAGATCTGAAATACACAGCGGTAATACCAATATCGGTAGGTTTTAAAGTTAATATATATAAAAACACAGGATTAGAGCTCGAATATGGGTTTCGTAAAACATTTTATGATAACTTTGACGGCTTAATTGACAATATTAACCCTGATCATTATGCCTGGACTCATAATAATGACTGGTATATGTTTGCAGGAGTGACAGTTACATGGAAGATGTTCCATAATTTACTTAGCTGTCCGGCATATGATGATTACGAGAGAAAAAGAAAAAGGTATTGAAAATGTCTTTAAAAGACAGTATAGATCTGAAACGTTTGCCAAAGCATGTTGCCATCATAATGGATGGTAATGGAAGGTGGGCCGTGCAAAGAGGTAAGGACCGTATTTACGGGCATCAGAAAGGGGTTGATTCGGTCAGGGAGATTATCGAGTCTGCGGCCGAACTGGGTATAAGGCATATCAGTCTTTATGCTTTTTCCACAGAAAACTGGAACCGGCCATGGGAAGAAGTGGAAGCACTGATGGAGCTGATGGTTAATTCACTGAACAGTGAAACAAAGAAACTGGTGGATAATAATATCATACTGAAAGTGATAGGTGATATTGACCGCTTGTCGGCAGGTGTAAGGAAAAGTCTTGATGAAACACTGGAGAAAACATCGCAGTGTAAGGGTATGACCCTTATTGTCGCCCTCAGTTACAGCTCCAGGTGGGAAATGGTTAAGGCAGTCAGGGATATTGCATATAAAATTAAGGAGGGCAGGATTGACCCGGCTAATATTGACGATAAGATATTTGAGGATTTCCTTACAACAAAAGGTATTCCCGATCCTGAACTGCTTATCAGGACAAGCGGGGAAATACGTATCAGTAATTTTCTTCTCTGGCAGATTGCTTACAGTGAATTATATTTCACCGAAACACTTTGGCCTGATTTTGGTAAAGAAGAATTATATAAGGCCCTGATAGAGTATCAGAAAAGAGAAAGAAGATTTGGAAAAACAAGTGAACAGGTGCATGAAAATGAAAATTAATATGTTGAGACGATTTTTGATATTACTGGTGGCAGGCATCCTATCTCTGAATACAGTCGATATAATGGCACAGGAGGGTATACGCATAATTGATTATACTGATCCGGTCGAATATGTTGTGGGTGATATTAAGGTGACAGGGGTTAAGTATCTGGATACTAATGCTATTGTTGGTCTTTCAGGTATAAGGAAATATTCAAGAATACTTGTGCCTGGTGATGCAATAACATCGGCGGTGCAGAAATTGTGGCAGCAGGGTTTGTTTTCAGATGTAAAAATAAAGGCAACGGATACACGGTCGGATACAATATTTCTTGAGATACAACTGGCTGAAAGAGCAAGAATATCATCTGTTGAATACCACGGTTTGAAAAAGAATGAGATACAGAATATAACAGAGAAGATAAGCCTGGTAAGCGGAAGCCAGCTCACTGATCATATTCTTTCAAACACCCGTTCAATAATACGTGATCATTTTGTGGAGAAAGGGTTCCTGAACACCGAGGTGCGGATGATACAGAAAGCAGATCCCGAAAGCCCTAATAATATCAAACTGAATGTCCATATCGATAAGAATGAGAGGGTGAAGATAAGCGATATAGTGTTTGAAGGTAATGAAACCTTTGATGATAAGAGGCTGCGCAGGGTCATGAAGAATACCAAGAAGAAGAACCTCAATATCTTCAAGGCATCCAAATATGTGGATGATATGTTTGAGGAGGATAAGCAGAGCCTGGTTGACTTTTATAACGAGAACGGCTTCCGTGATTTCAGAATAGTAAAAGATACAATCATACAGGAGTCAGAGGACAGGGTACTGATGGCTGTAATGGTGGATGAAGGCGAACAGTACCGCTTCGGTGATATTGATTGGGTGGGCAACAGTGTCTATCCCCAGGAACTGCTGGATAATGTGCTGAATATCAATAAGGGAGATGTATATAACCGTAACCTACTGGAAGACAGGCTTACCTATGATGAGGATGCAGTGTCTTCACTCTACCTTAATAACGGTTACCTGTTTTCAAACCTTATGCCTGTTGAGACAGATATAAGCAATGACTCCATTGACCTTGAGATACGTATCCAGGAGGGAGAGCAGGCAACACTCAATAAAGTGATCATAAAAGGGAACACACGAACCAATGAGCACGTGGTCAGAAGGGAGCTGTATACACGGCCCGGCGACCTTTTCAGTAAGGATGCCATTATGCGATCGGCCAGGCAGGTAGCCGTGCTGGGCCATTTTGACCCCGAAAAGATTAACCCGCAACCATTGATGAACCCCGGTGAGGGTAATGTGGACCTCGAATATGCACTTGAAGAAACGGCCAATGACCAGTTTGAGATATCAGGCGGCTGGGGTGCTGGTATGCTGGTGGGTACCGTAGGTGTCAGATTCAATAATTTTGCCATCAAGAACTTTTTTAAGCCCGAACACTGGAGACCCTACCCCAGTGGCGACGGACAATCGCTGAGCATAAGGGCACAATCGAACGGAAGGGTATACCAGTCATATAATGTATCCTTCGTTGAACCATGGCTGGGAGGTAAAAAACCAAATACCTTCAATGTATCGGCCTACCGCTCCCTTATGACCAACGGCAGCAAGAGAGGGGATGAAAGCAGGCAGTCCATGATAATAGACGGAGTTACTATAGGTCTGGGTAAAAGACTTGAGCGTCCGGATAACTATTTCAGCCTGTACAGCGAACTGAGTTACCAGAGGTTTAATATGAATAATTTTTCTCAGTTTTCCTTCCTCTTCCGGAACGGGGTATCTAACCTTATGTCGGTTACCACGCGACTGACACGCTTCTCCAGCGGACCAAACCTTATTTATCCACGTGGCGGGTCTACATTTAACCTCTCCCTGCAGCTTACACCGCCCTACTCACTATTGTCGGGAAAAGACTACAGCGATGCAACTGAACAGGAGAAATATAAGTGGATAGAATTCCATAAATGGATATTCAAAGGAGAGTATTATTATGAGCTTTTTGATAAGTTTGTACTGGCTCCTAAGTTTGCCTTTGGTTACCTGGGCCATTATAACAGCAGCATAGGCCCTTCCCCATTCGAGAACTTCTACCTGGGAGGAGACGGCATGACGGGTTACAGCTTTATCGGACGCGATGTAATAGCATTGCGGGGATATGAAAATGGTTCCCTTACACCCAACGTTGTAAGCAATGGCAGCACTGTGCCTTCGGGTAACGTTTATACAAAGCTTACCTTTGAAATGAGATACCCCATTACCCTTAATCCACAGGCAACAGTATATGGCCTTGTATTCCTGGAAGCAGGTAAGGCCTGGTATGAACTGAAAGAATTTAACCCCTTCGATGTGCACCGGTCAGCCGGGGCGGGCTTACGCGCCAACCTTCCAATGTTCGGGCTGCTGGGTATCGACTGGGCTTACGGTTTTGACCCTGTACCCGGAAAGGATGTACATGGTCACCAGTTCCATTTTGTGATGGGACAACAATTTTAGAAATTAAAAATTATCAGTTATGAGAAAAATAACACTTTTATTCACAGTTATGATATTTCTGGCGGGCACAGCCACAGCACAGAAATATGCTTTTGTAGATACTGAATATATCCTTAATAATATCCCGAGCTATACAGCAGCCCAGGAAAGGCTTGATGAGCTGTCAAAGGGGTGGGAAAAGGAGATAAGCGATGCCTATGAGATGGTGGAGCAGATGTATAAGAATTACCAGAATGAGGTGGTGCTGCTTTCTCGCGAAGAAAAGGTTAAGCGCGAAGAGGAGATCATTAATAAAGAGCAGGAAGCAAAAGAGCTACAGACAAGGTATTTTGGAGTGGAAGGTGAACTGTATAAGAAGAGGCAGGAACTGGTGCAGCCTATACAGGACGAGATATACAGTGCTGTTAAAGAAATTGCTGCCGATGGCAATTATGCAGTGATATTTGATACCTCCGCAGGCATGAATATGCTGTATACAGACCCGAGGTATGATCTTAGTGATGAAGTGCTTGAAAAGTTAGGTTATAATAATTAATTAATTACATTTGCAATGTCAAATACAAAAACAATAACAATGAAAAAACTAATTGGATTGCTGGCAATGGTAATGATTTTATCATTCAGCCAGAATGCAACAGCGCAAGACTATAAGTTCGGACATATAAACTCTGATGAGCTGTTCTCACTAATGCCTGAAAGGGACACTATAGTGAACCAAATGCAGGCCCTGCAGACTGAACTGCAGAATACACTGGAAGCCATGCAGGTTGAATATAATAATAAACTCAATGATTATACCGAGAATGTTGAAAACCTTTCGGATATAGTACGCCAGACCAAGGAAGAGGAGCTGATGGGAATACAGCAGAGGATAAACAACTTTTCGCAGAATGCCGATCAGCAGCTGCAGCAGCAGCAGATGCAACTGATGCAGCCTGTTATTGCCAAGGCTGAAAAAGCAATAGCCGATGTGGCCAGGGAGAATGGTTTTACGTATATCTTCGATCTTGCACGCGGACCGGTAATCTATTTCGATGAATCAAAAACCGAGAATATACTTGAAATGGTGAAAATAAAACTCGGGATACAATAAATAGTAATAATATAATGCGGATGACCATCCCGGGTGGATGGTCATTTTTTCGTTATGAAAAAAGTGAATAAACCGGCTGATAATAATCCTATCGGGATATTTGACTCAGGTGTGGGCGGACTGACGGTGGCACATGCCATCAAGCAGATACTGCCTGATGAAGAACTGGTTTATTTTGGCGATACGGCCCACCTGCCATATGGCGATAAATCGGAGGGTGCCATTATTAACTACAGCCGTAAGATCACTGAATTCCTGATAGGACACGGGTCCAAGATTATCCTTGTAGCCTGTAACTCAGCCTCTGCTTCAGCCTATACAGTGCTGAGGGATGAGTATGGGGACAAGGTGCTGATACTTGATGTTATCGGTCCGGTTATTGACTATATAGCCTTAAAAGATTATTCAAGGGTAGGCGTTATCGGCACAAAAAGGACCATCAGTTCAGGTACCTACGAAAAGGAATTCAAAGAAAGATGCCCGGATTCGGAAATAGTTTCACTTGCCACACCCCTCCTGGTGCCAATGATTGAGGAAGGCTTTATTTTTGATGATATTTCCAATGCTATTATCCGTACTTACCTCTCTGATAAAAGACTTTCCGGATTAAAAGCACTGGTACTGGGATGCACACACTATCCGCTGATAAAAAATCAGATCAGTAAGTTCTACGACTTTGATATTGAGGTGGTTGATTCGGCCAGGGTGGTTGCCCTCGAGCTAAGGCGGATGCTCGAAGATAATAATCTGCTTAATACGGGAGCTGCAAAGTCAGCAGATAAATTCTATGTGTCTGACTATACAGAATACTTCGACAAAATAGCCCGTATGTTTTTCGAGAAAGATGTTTCCCTGGAGGTAAAAGATCTGTGGGTATAGGATATTACTGTATAATCAATAATTATCACCTGATTTCGTTATAATGAAAAACATGACCAAAATCATGTTCAAAAAAGTGATTTTTGTTGAATTTTCACAAATGAATTTGCTTAATTTTGCATAAGTAAAACGGGCAATTTTTTAAGCATCGGAACCAGAAAAAAAAGATTACTTACATTTTTCCATTGCATATGGGCAGCGCAGAAAAATCATATGCACTTTTTTTTACGATTTCGTTGGTGTCTTTAGTTTAATAAATATGTTGAGCGTATCTTTGATTTTAAATATATTTCTATAAAATAAAATTATGAGTAAGAGTGAGCAAGTCATCGAACGGGAAGAGGTAGTAATACGTTTCTCGGGAGATTCAGGTGACGGAATGCAGCTTACCGGGACATTATTCTCCAATACTTCAGCACTATTTGGTAATGACCTGTCTACATTTCCGGATTATCCTGCAGAAATACGGGCCCCACAGGGTACGGTTGGAGGTGTATCAGGATTCCAGGTGCATGTTGGGCACTCAGAGGTGTTCACGCCGGGTGATTATGCCGATGTACTCGTCGCTATGAACCCTGCGGCAGTTAAGGCAAATGCAAAATTTACCCGGCAAGGCGGTACAATTGTTATCGATGAGGATAATTTCACGGAGAAGAATATAGAAAAGGCAGGATATGACAGTGATCCCAGGAGTAGCGGGGAACTGAGTGCGTTTAACATTATCTCGGCACCCATAAGCACCATGGTCAAGGAGATACTGAAAGATTATGGTCTTGATCCCAAGACAGTGCTGCGTACAAAGAATATGTTTGCCCTTGGAATGGTGTACTGGCTGTTTGGCCGCGACCTGGAATATACCGAAGACTATTTTAAGGGTAAGTTCAGCAAGAGGCCCAGGATCATCGAGGCTAACAGTGCGGTGCTCAGGGC
>CAZGUR010000069.1:0-13578 GCA_964529295.1 uncultured Rikenellaceae bacterium
AGTAACCAATAATAGTAAGATTTGTTAACGAGGGTCACAAATCAGATAAGCTTCAGCTTATTCCTTATGTAAGAACTCAGCAGCAGCCACAGCTTCATAGTATTGCTAAGGCTGATACGTGAAGCCATTAATGTGTCAGCATCTTTTTTGCTGATAATTTTATACAGCATGAAATAATACCTGTAAGCAAGGTATACCCCTAAACGGGCCTCCTTTTTCAATGCTTTTATTCCTTCCTTTGAATCGAGGAAAGCCTGCTCAATATCTTCTTCAATGTTTTTCTTTATCTCAGCGGTGAAATTCTCAGGTTTTAATTCAGGGAAGTACACCCTTTCCCTCTCCGTAAAGTCAGCATTAATATCACGCAGGAAGTTCACCTTCTGGAAAGCTTCGCCCAGCTTCCTGGCATATTTTTTCAGCTCCCCGAACTGTTCGGGTTCATCCCTGTAGAATATCTGCAGGCACATCAGTCCCACCACCTCCGCCGATCCGTAGATATACTCCCTGTAGCTGACAGTATCATGCCTTGCCGGCTCCAGGTCCATAAGCATGCTGTCAAAAAAGGCCTTCACCAGGCTTTTGTCAATCCCATACTCATTCACTGCCCACTGGAAAGAATGCAGTATCGGGTTTGTTCCCAGTCCCCTTTCAATGGAGTCCCGGGTCTCATCCATATACCTTTCAAGGAGAAATTTCTTTTCATGGCCGTGAAAGGTGTCCACTATCTCATCGGCTATCCTCACAAAACCATAAACAGCATAAACGGGGTCGCGATACCTCTTCCCAAGCATCCTTATCCCCCTGGAAAATGATGTGCTGTAATTAACCGTAAAATCCTTACTTGCTTCAATGCAGGTCCTTAAGTACAGATCCATATTTTTTCTCTATTCTTTCGCTTACTAATCTTGAACTGATAATAGCCATCGGTATGCCTGTGCCCGGAACAGTGGATGATCCTGTATAAAAGAGGTTATCAAACTCCTCATCCCTGTTTGAAGGCCTGAAATATCCCATCTGCCGCATATTGTGACCCAGTCCCAGCCCACTGCCCCTGTGCAGGTTAAACCTGTCACGCCAGTCAAGGGGCGACAGTATTGTTTTACTTATTATCATCTTCTCCAGGTCATAGCCTGTCCTGCGTGCAAGATCCGCTATTATTGCATCTGCTACCGTACCAGCGTCTGACCAGTCGGGCTTAAACCTGAGGTCAGGCACGGGACAGAGTATATACAGGCTTTCCTTCCCTGCAGGTGCAGCCTCTTCATTAAGCCGTGATACCACATTAACATAATAATAGGCCTGCTCAAGCGAGGCCTGGTTTTTATATATCTTATCCGAATATTCCCTGAAGTTGCCCCTCAGAAAATAATTATGCATCTTTAGCTCAGGCAGCTTGCCGTCTATGCCCAGGTATATGGAAAAAGGAGCCATGGTCCAGGTCCGCGCATCCAGTTTCTCCTCCGAGAACTTCTCCCTTTTCAGCACCTTGCCCCTGAACAGGGCAGCATCCGAATTAATAAGGTAAATATCGGCTGTCCATCGCCTGTTATCCCGGTCAACAAGAGCTGTCAGTCCTGAAGCATCCGTTTCATAATCAACGATCTCAGTATTATAGTGTATCTTTACACCGTTCGACTCAAGCATCCTGACCAGGCCCTCAATGATACGGTACATACCGCCCTTCACATTATAATAACCGTCATGCACAAACTCTGTGTATGACAGCATGGTGAACACAGCAGGTGTGTCAAAAGGAGTGCCTCCGAGAAAAAAAGATACAAGAGACACTATTTCCCTTACATCATCCGAATCGAAATACCTTGACACCTCCTTCCAGAATGTCCTGAACAGCTTGGGCAGATGGACCGGTGGCACCTGAACCATTGAGGCTATGTACCCGGCCAGTGAGTCAAAATTCTTTTTTATTATAAGGTTTTCCGTATCATGGTACAATCTGCCGGTCGATTTAAGGTAAGACTCCATCTTCTTCCTGAAGCCCGGCTCTGCTTTCTCAAATTCAGCTGCCAGCTTCGCTACATCCTTATAAACAGTATACCTTTTGCCCGGCTTATCGTACCATACGGTATACAGGGGATCAAGCTCATTCAGTTCAAAGGGCATGCTGAGACCCGTATCCCCGGCCAGCTCATCAAATTCATAACTCATGCTGAAAAAAGTCGGCCCGGTATCGAATTTAAAACCATCTTTCTCAATCTGGTTCATACGGCCGCCGGCCATGCTGTTCTTTTCCACTATCTCGACATCATACCCCCTCCTTACCAGTCTCAGCGCAGCAGACAGTCCTGCAATACCCGAACCGGTCACCAGCACTTTTTTAACTTCCATCTGATTGTTTTTTGTTATATTCGGTTTTTAAATATACTATAATTTACAATTAACGCCCGGCCGCTCATGACAGCCAGCAATACAGTAACAAATATTATCGGTTCGGGTTTAGGCGGACTGGCCGTTGCAATAAGGCTGGCCAGGCAGGGCCTGAAAGTAAGGGTTTTTGAAAAGAATCCGGGACCGGGCGGTAAGATTAATACTATAGCCAGGGGAGGCTACAGGTGGGATACTGGTCCTTCACTTCTTACCCTGCCCGAGCTTGTGGAGGAGCTACTGGCAGATGCTCCTTCAAATATCAGATCAATGTTCAGTCCCGTTAAACTGAACAATATTTGCAGGTATTACTTCCCTGGCGGCAGCACCATGACTGCCCCCTCTGAGCCGGTGGATTTTTGTAATGTCCTGTCCGCCCTGACCGGTGAAAAGGAAAGCATAATTCAAAACTACCTGCAAAAAGTGGAAGAACTGTATGAGCTGACGGCGCCCGTCTTTATCTTCGGTAATTTTCACAGGCGGAGTGAACTTTTTCAGCCTGGCAACCTGAAGGTGCTTTTCAATCTGCACAGACTGAATCCCTTCTCATCGATGCATCGTTATAATAAGAGGATATTCAAACATCCGGACATAATACGACTGTTTGACAGGTACGCAACCTATAACGGTTCCTCTCCCTATAAAGCTCCTGCCACTCTTAATGTGATAGCCCACCTGGAGCATAATAAGGGAGCATATTTCCCGGCAAACGGCATGTTCAGCATTACCGCAGCCCTGTATGAGTATGCACGTCACCTGGGCGTTGAATTTGTATTTAACAGCTATGTTAATGAGCTTATCCTTGACGGCAAAAAGATAAAAGGTTTAAGGGCGGGCGGTAAGGAATATTTATCTGATACAGTGGTAAGCGACTGTGACGTCTTTCACCTGTATGAAAAACTACTGCCGGGCATTAAAGCACCGGCAGGGACCAGAAAAAAGAACCTTTCTTCCTCGGCAATAATATTTTACTGGGGCATGGATATAAATCATGAAGAGCTTGAACTGCATAATATTTTCTTTGCATCAGATTACAGGAAGGAGTTTGACTGCCTTTTCAGGGACAGGACAATGCATGATGATCCGACAGTTTATGTTTTTATCAGTTCCAAAGCCGTTAGCAATGATGCCCCGGCAGGGAAAAGCAACTGGTTTGTAATGGTCAATGCCCCTTATGACTGCGGTCAGGACTGGGAAAATCTTATTGCCCGCACGCGTTCAAATATAACAGCCAAACTGGAATCCAGGCTGGGAATATCAATACATGGCCGTATTGAGGAAGAATTCGTTGTCTCACCGCCCGAGCTGGAAAAGAACACCTTATCCACAGCCGGAGCACTGTACGGCAACAGCTCAAACTCAGCAATGGCAGCATTCAACAGGCATCCCAATTTCAGTAAAAAAATAAAGGGCCTTTACCTTACCGGCGGCAGCGTGCATCCCGGAGGAGGAATACCCCTGTGCCTGGCCTCAGCAGCAATAGTGGAAAAAGAGATACTGGGAGAATATCATGTGATGTAAACAGGCAGAAGGATGAAGGGCAACAGGAAAACAGAACAGGAAAACAACAAGGAAAAACATCAAAGAAAAAAAGGTGCCGGTAAGGCGATTTTTTAAACCTCAGTAAATGACGTCAAAACTGAAAATACCATCCCGGGATAAAATAAGATCCTTTCTTCTGTCATGGTACATCATAGGCTTTGCAGGCTTTGCCATACCCTGCAGCTATGATATCTTCCGCCGGCTTATCAGTCTGTCCATACTGCTGTCAGTGGCACTGATGCTCGTATACCACCGCGGGTGGACCCGTAAGTTTATTATCACCGCAAGCATCATATTCACCTTCGGCTGGGCTATTGAACTGATGGGCACCCACACAGGTTTCCCCTTCGGACATTATGCATATACCGCCCTGCTGCAACCCCAGCTGGCCGGAGTACCACTGATACTAGGTCTTAACTGGTTCTTCCTTGTCTATTCGTGCTTTATAATAAGCTCTTTTATACCGGCCGGCAATACTGTACGCTCACTGGCAGCTGCTTTGATGATGACAGGCTATGACCTTTTGCTGGAGCCATTTGCCATACATACAGGCATGTGGATATGGCAGGATGACAGCGTACCCCTGTCCAACTATATTGCATGGTTTGTCATCTCCTTTATCTTCATCAGGCTTATGTTCATTAACCCGCCTGAAAAAAACAATAAGCCTGCTATCTTCGTCTTTATCTACCAGTGTGCTTTCTTTGCTGCCCTGGTTCTAACCTGGAAAATACAGGGCTCATGATATACGCACGTCATACAACCTTGCATACAGCCTTCTTCAGGTACTATTCAAAGCACCTGATGAAAAAGAATTTCCGCTCTGTGCATTTTATTGATGATCCCGGGCCCACATCCCGGCCACTGTTGATAATAGGCAATCACTTCAGCTGGTACGACGGCTTTTTTATAAACCATTATAATAACGAGGTGCTGAAGAAAAAATTCCATGTTATGATGCTGGAGGAGCAGCTGAAAAACCGTATGTTCCTGAATAAATCAGGAGCTTTCTCGATAAATCCCGGCAGCAAAGACATCATTGAATCCCTGCAGTACAGTGCACGGATACTTGAGAATCCGGGGAATATGCTGCTTATATACCCAACAGGTGAGATACAGTCGAGTTACATAAGCTCCTTCAGCTTTATGAAGGGTCTGGACAGGATAATCAATCCCGGTACCGAAATACGCTTTTATGCCTGCCTGGTAGATTATTTTTCCCACAGAGTACCTTCGGCCCGCATATATTTCAGGAAAGAGGAGAATAATGATAGGAGCATTGCAGGTCTTGAGAGATCATATAATGAGTACTATTCCGAATGTATCCTCAGGCAAAACAAAGCAAGAAAATGATCCGTATAATCAGCATAATAACACTTTCTTTTGCAGGCCTTCGCATGCTTGTTGCTCTTTCGAACTACCTTTTTTCATTGCTGCGCAGCAAAAGATCAGTTACGGCCGAACCCTGGTTGTCTGTGCTGATACCTGCCAGGGACGAAGAAATGAACATTGGCAATATACTGGATGACCTTCGCAGGCAGGAGTATAATAATCTTGAGATCATTGTCCTTGATGACAGCTCATCTGACAGTACGGCGGAGGTGGTCAGGGAAAAAATGAAGAAAGATCTGCGACTGAAGCTTATAAATAATAAAAAGGTGCCTGCGGGATGGTCAGGGAAAAATTATGCCTGCCACAGGCTGGCCCAGGAGGCCACAGGCAAATACCTGCTGTTTCTTGATGCTGATATCAGTATCTCTGATAATATAATCGGGGAGATGACAGCCTATATGATAATGAAAAAGACAGCGCTGGTCTCCATATTCCCCAAACAACTGATGCAGTCTTTCGGAGAAAGGATTACTGTGCCCATTATGAACTGGATACTGCTGTGCCTGCTGCCACTGTACCTTGTGCAGATCAGCAAAAGACCCTCCCTGGCCGCAGCCAACGGACAGTTTATGCTCTTTGATGCTGATATATATAAAACACTGATGCCGCACAGTATAATCAGATCATCGCTTGTTGAAGATATAGAGATAATGCGGATGCTCAAGCGGCTGAAGCCTGTTGAGAATAAAAGGCGAAGCCTGACAAACAGGTATCGCAGTGCTGTGCTTACGGGCGACAGCAGAATATCATGCCGAATGTATAATAATTATGATGAAGCTATCCACGGCTTCAGTAAAAATGTCCTTCACTTCTTCGGCAAAAGTCTTGTATGGACTTTTATCTTCCTTTTCCTAACCGGACCGGCAATAATTTTTCCAATCCTCCATTCCCTGGAACTATTCCTGGCCTTTATCCTTATAAATATATTCACCCGTCTGCTGGTATCATTGACCAGCAAACAAAATATCATTCTCAACATAATACTGGCCCCCCTTCATCAACTTTCTCTTTATATTATTGTTTATAAAGCAGTAAAGGTTAAATTCGCCGGCGAATATATATGGAAGGAACGCAGGATAAAATTATAAACTTCAGTGAATAATGATTTATACTTATGAACAGGTCAGAAGTGATTAAGAAATATCTGATCAGCCTGCTAGCTGTCTGCTTTACCTTTTCCCTCAGCATGGCACAGGATATAAATAGTTTCAGATCAAAGATATATTCCTCATATGCTAAAGGTGATATGGGTGACTGGAAAAATGTTATGAATGAGATGGAAAAGCTGCAGAAAGAGACTGGCAGTGACGAACTGTTGCATGAGCTGCTGATGGCACAATACGGCTATATAGCTTACTGTATTAATGAGAACAGGAAGAAGGAAGCCTCCCGGCTGCTGGACAGGGCACAGGACAACCTTAAAGTGCTGGGTTCCAAAGATCCAGGTAATGCAAACCTTATGGCCCTGGAAGGAGCTTTACTGGGCTATGAAATGGGCATCAATATGCTTAAGGCAATGGTCATAGGACCCAAAGCCAAGGAGAAAATTGATGCCGCAGTGGAAAAAGATCCCGAAGCGGTAAGAACACTGCTGGAGAAAGCAAACCAGCTCAATTTTTCTCCGAAACTGCTTGGAGGAGACACCGGGAAAGCTGTCGGGTATTATATCAAAGCCATAGATAAGATGGAATCCATTCAGTCACAACAAAAAAACAACTGGATTTATGTTAACACACTGGTGGTACTGGCGGCTGCATATGAAAAAATAGATAATTATATCTATGCCTGTGCGGTTTATAAAAAATTAATGATCTATGATCCTGGTATTATGTGGGTTAAAGAAGATCTTTATCCTGCCTGCCTGGAAAAAGCCGTCCGGGACAGGTATCCCGGACCATAAAATCATAGTGTAAAAGAATATAAGTATAAGGAAATTGGTTATTATTGCATCTTTATAAAGATTCAGGCATTAATTTTGCAACACAGGGTATTATAGTATGGGGGAAAAAGCATGATGAAAAGTATGGAAAATATAAAAGATCTGACATTCAGATCAATGGTCAGAGAGGCAGCGGAAAAGTATTCCGGTAAGCATGCCTTGTCTTTCGTGGATGAAGAAGGATATAGCTATGCATCTGCTCTTGAAAAAATGGAATCGCTGGTTGCTTTTTACGAAGCGCTGGGTATAGAACAGGGAGATAAGATTGCCGTACTGGGAATGAATTCACCTGAATGGGTTATCAGCTATCTGTCGGTCACATACATGGGAGCTACCGTTGTTCCCATTCTGCATGACTTCACGGCTGAAGAGATAAACACCATCCTGAAACATTCGGAAGCAAAGGCTATCATAGTGTCAGAAACTATGAGATCCGCACTGGATAAGGTTCCGTCAAACCTGAAGTATATTATCAGCATGGAAGATTTCTCCCTGGTAAACGACCGCGATGGTCTGCCGTCTTATTCACCAGCAGGCAGTCCCTTAAAAGACTATGATATTAAGCCGGATGACCTGGCTGCTATAATTTATACATCCGGAACAACAGGCAGTTCAAAAGGGGTGATGCTGAGTCACAGGAATATTATCTCCAATGCCTTTATGGGTAAGGACCTGCAGTATATTGATGATAAGGACAGGTTTCTTTCAATACTGCCCCTGGCACACACCTTTGAGAACACACTGGGAATGGTTATCCCTTTCCTCAGCGGCTCGTCCGTGTATTACCTGCGCAAGCCGCCCACAGCACCCGTTCTGCTGCCGGCACTGAAAAAAATAAAGCCAACGATAATGCTGTCTGTTCCGCTGATAATAGAAAAGATATATTTCAGTAAGATAAAGCCTGCTTTTAATAAAAGCAAAATCATAAAAACCCTTTATAAGGTCGCTCCCATAAGGAAAGTCCTTAACCGCGCAGCCGGTAAAAAGCTTATGGAAACCTTCGGTGGCGAGGTGGTCTTCTTCGGTATAGGCGGGGCAAAGGTCAATCCCGAGGTTGAACGTTTTCTTTACGAAGCAAAATTCCCCTATGCCATAGGTTACGGTCTGACCGAAACTGCTCCCCTGCTGGCCGGCATGGTGGGACCCGAACGCAAGGTTGAATCAACAGGGCGTCCGGCCATGGGAGTGGAAATAAAACTCAATGATCCCGATCCGCTTACGGGCGAAGGTGAAATATGGGCCAGGGGCGAAAATGTTATGAAGGGATATTATAAGAATCCTGAAAAAACAGCAGAGGTACTTACACCCGACGGGTGGTTCAGGACAGGAGACCTTGCAGTGCAGGATGAGGACAGGTTCATCTTTGTCAAAGGCAGGCTGAAAACTGTGATTATAGGCTCCAGCGGTGAGAATATATATCCTGAGGAGATAGAATCGGTCATCAACACCTTCAGGCATGTTGTTGAATCGCTAGTAGTGGAAAAAGGAGGTAAAATCGTGGCAATGGTCCATATCAACCGTGAAGAGATAGAAGAGAAATACCGGCATCTGAAGGAGGAGATGACAAAGGTGGTGGAAGAAAAGATAGAAGAGATAATAACAGAACTCAACCATCAGGTCAACCAACGCCTCAACAGGTTCTCAAGGATAAACCAGTTCGTACTGCAACCGGTACCCTTCCAGAAAACACCAACAAAAAAGATCAAGAGATACCTGTATGTCTAAACTGAATGCAGACTGATAACCAGTCATATCGGGTCTCTGAATCAGAGGCCCGTATCTTTTTCTTGTTCCTGTCCTGTAACAGCTTGCCCACAATAAATCATTTTCAGTCAGAGTCCCGTCTTTTTTTTCTGTTCCGGTCGCATAACAGCTTGCCCATAATAAATCATTTTCCTATTTTGGCGGCTTTATTCATATTTTAAGCTTACTGTTAAAGTAAAATCTTATGGCCAAAGCAAAGAATAATGGGAAAAAGACCGGTTTCCTCGGTTTAATAGAAAGAGGGGGCAATGCCCTGCCCCATCCGGCAAGCCTGTTTGGCATTCTTGCACTGAGCGTACTTGTGCTTTCACTGATAGGACACCTGTTGAACTGGCATGCAGTGCATCCGGCCACCGGAGAAGCAGTGGACATCGTTAACCTTCTGTCAAGGGACGGCCTGCACCGCATACTCCTTGAGATGGTCGATAACTACACCGGCTTTGCGCCCCTGGGCATAGTGATGGTGGCACTGCTGGGCATAGGCATAGCCGAAAGCAGCGGTCTTATAAGCGCGGCCATAAGGTTCCTGGTGGCAAAGTCACCTGCCAATATGCTCACCTTCGTGGTGGTAATGGCAGGCATAATATCAAATATAGCCTCCGATCTGGGCTATGTGCTTATAATTCCCCTTGGAGGCATTATCTTTCATTCGGTGGGACGGCACCCCATAGCGGGTATAGCTGCTGCCTTTGCAGGCGTATCAGGCGGCTTCAGCGCCAACCTGCTTATTGGCACCATCGATCCCCTGCTGGCGGGACTCTCAACCGAGGCAGCCAGGATAATCGATCCTGAGTATTATGTTCTGCCCACAGCCAATTATTATTTTATGGTGGTGTCAACGATAATACTTTCAGTGGCAGGCACCTGGGTGACACACCGCTTTGTTGAGCCCAAGCTGGGGACTTACAGGGGCGACGTTAAGGCCGATGCCCTGGAGAAACTGACGCCCGCCGAGAAAAAAGGCCTCAAATGGGTCACGGTGGTAACCCTGGCTATATTTGCCGTAATGGCAGCGGGACTCATACCTGAGAACGGCCTGCTGCGCGGACCCGATGGCTCCCTCTTTGCCTCACCCGTGCTTAAGGGTTTTATAGCGGTTCTTTTCATTGTGGCCGCAATAATAGGGATAGTCTTTGGTGTTATAACAGGCACATTCAGGAATGATGCCGATGTGGTAAAAGGCATGGTGGATAATTTAAAAACACTGGCTGCCTTCCTTGTACTGGTTTTCTTCGCAGCACAGTTTGTGGCCTTTTTTAAATGGAGCAACCTTGGACTTTTAATAGCCATCAAAGGCGCCGATGGTCTGCAGAGTATTGATATGGGACTAATACCCCTTGTTATTCTCTTCATACTGCTCTCGGGCTTTATCAATATGTTTATGGGTTCGGCATCGGCCAAGTGGGCCATACTCGGTCCCGTATTTATTCCCATGTTCATGCTGATGGGATATTCACCCGAGCTGTCGCAGGTAGTCTACAGGATAGGCGACAGCATCACAAACATGATATCGCCCATGATGAGCTTCTTTGCCCTTATCATTGTCTATTTTGAGAAATATGATAAGAAAGCCGGTATAGGCACCCTGATGTCAACCATGATACCATATACCCTTGTCTTCTTTATCTTCTGGTCAATACTGCTTATAGGCTGGATACTGCTGGATCTTCCGCTGGGTCCGGGTGCAGGGCTTTATTATGGGTAAAGGCTTGCCGGCAATAATACAGCTTAACAAAAAGCGGGAACAGTAAATCCCGGGCAAAATAAAAATACACCGGATGAAATTCAGCAAAGCAATATTAAGAAAACCGGGCAGAAGCCTTGTAAAGGGATTAAGGTCTTCAGATCATGGCATACCCGACTATGACCTGGCACTGCGACAGCACGCAGGCTATGCTAAAGCCCTGCAATTGTGCGGAGTCGATATTATTATGCTGGATGCAGACGAGAACTACCCGGATTCTGTTTTTGTGGAAGATACCGCCCTGCTGACACCTGCATGCGCCATTATCACAAGGCCCGGGGCAGTGTCAAGAAGGGGAGAAGAAAAGGCAATTAAGAATCTGCTTAAAAAGTATTACACTGAGATACATGAGATAAAAGAACCCGGTACGGTGGAAGCAGGAGATATAATGATGGTTGGGTCTCATTATTATATCGGCATTTCCGACAGGACCAACCACGAGGGTGCCAAGCAGGCCATAGCAATACTTAAGAAATACGACCTGACCGCTTCCCTTATTGAACTGAAGGATGTCCTGCATCTCAAAACCGGTGTATCATACCTTGAAAATAATACCCTCCTCGCCGCTGGTGAATTCCTGGAAAATAAAGAATTCAGGGATTTCCGGGTCCTTGAAGCAGGGCCTTCTGAAAGCTATGCTGCAAACTGTATCTGGGTGAATAATAACATACTTATGCCCACAGGATATCCAGCCACACATGAAAAAATCATGACCACAAACTGTAACATTATCGGGGTTGATGTTTCGGAATTCCGAAAACTGGATGGTGGCCTGAGCTGCCTGTCGCTGCGATTCTAAAATCCACCGGCAGATTACATATGTGCTTAAATAAATGCTTCGCAGGGATCAGTTCATTCCAATTAAATCCGGCACCTAACTAAAAGCGTAAGCACAGATCAGTCTGTCCTGCTCATTGACAGCTTACCGTGCTGTATGCCCTTAACGGCAATAAGTTTGTTGGCCAGATCCGTAAGGTCTTTGGCCTTACCCTTTACGGCTATAATCTCAAGGCAGTTATTGCTGTCGAGATGAAAATGCTGTGAAGAAAGTATCGATTGATGATAATCGTGCTGTATATCGGTTATTATTCCAGGCAGGTCCCCTTTATGATGATCATATACAAGGGTTATGGAACCGGCAACAATATTATTGCACTTCCACTTCTGAATAACCAGGTTATTGGATATCAGCTGCCTTATGGCCTGCGACCTGTTGGAAAAACTGTTTTCCTTCACATAGTCATCCAGCGCCTGCAGCATGTCCTTCTCTATTGAAACCCCGAAGCGTACTACTGACATAGTGTTACTGTTTTGGTAATTAGTGTTACGGCAAATATAAGATTAATGTCTAAAATAAGTGCAGCCGGAACCGGAAAACCGGCAGCCGGATAAGCATTATTAAGAAATACCGCAAGGACAACTGATAGTGTTAAAAAGCCGGTACCCGTTGTAGCAGGTTCTTTACATCTGCTCCAGTATGCTTATGCGCTCATCGATGGGAGGGTGTGTGGCAAAAAGGGATGAAAAGGAGGCTTTCTTCTTTTTAACACCCGGATTCTCAATAAACATCTGTGCCACGTCCTGACGCGTAACAGCCTCAATACGGGGATCGCCCGAAACCTTCATGAGGGCTGAAGCCAGGGCATGTGGTTTACGCGTCAGTTCAGCCGCACCCGCATCTGCCAGGTATTCCCTTTTACGGGAAAGGGCAAACCTGAAGAGGGTGGTAAGGAACCAACCCACAGCAGCAAGAATCATTATCAGTACAATGGCAAGGCCATTATTCTTGTTTCCGCCTCCGCGTCCGCGTCCGCCATACAGGGTTCCCCTTAGCAGGGCCTGGGTGACAAATGCAAAAATACCTACAAAGATAACGGAGATAATAAGCAACCTCACATCCTTATTCCGTATATGAGTAAGCTCATGGGCTATGACCGACTCCAGCTCATCATCATCAAGCTTATTGATAATACCCCTCGACAGGGATATGGTATAGGACTTCTCGCTTATACCGCTGGCAAAGGCATTAAGGCTGTCATCCTCAATAATATTAACCTTTGGCATCCTTCCCATTCCCGCAACAATAGAGAGATTCTCAACAAGGTTATAAACCCTCTTATTATCTTTCCTCTCAAGTGGCCGCGAACCCGTGGCCTTATTTATCATTGAGCTGTGTGAGAACCAGGCTATTGTAAACCACAGTATCACAGCGGCAGCTACCCAGGGTATTGTTCTGAGGAAACCCTTAAGCGGGTCAATCTCTGCCTCAGGCTGGTAAGCACTGTATACCAGGAAAAAGACCATGACCAGGGCAAACATAACCAGGGGAAACAATATAAGAAGTAAGACCGAACGGGTATTATTCTTCCAAATCTGCGACTGTAGACCTATATATTTCATTACTCAGTTACTATTCAAAGCTCATTTTCGGTGGCTCTTCCATGGCCTCACGGCGGTCACCCAGATCAAACATGGGCTCTGCATGGAAACCGAACATACCGGCTATTACATTTGAAGGAAAGGACTGAACGGATACATTCAGCTCTTTGGTGGCCGAATTAAAAAAGCGGCGCGAAGCGGCCAGCTTATTCTCCACATCAGATATCTCCTCCTGCAGGTTCATGAAGTTCTGGCTTGCCTTAAGATCAGGATAAGCCTCAACGGCAACCTGTATCCCTCCAAGGGCATTGGACAGTCTCGATTCAGCCGATATCTTATCATTTATATTATCAGCCTTCATGGCGTTAGCCCTTGCATTGGTGACCTCAATAAGCAGTTCCCTTTCATGCTTCATATAGCCCTTTACGGCCTCCAC
>CAZGUR010000070.1:0-13459 GCA_964529295.1 uncultured Rikenellaceae bacterium
GGGGAAAGAAGCTTATGCCGTGCCTGTAACCGTTTACCGTATATACCGTATCATTGTCATCCGACTCCGGCCAGACCTTCTTATTAAGAGGTTTATAGTCCTGGGCTGCCAGGCCGGCTGCCAGCAGTAAGGTGATGATAGAAAACAAAAGCCTTTTCATATTTTAATATTTTTAATTATAAATGAAGATAATCCTAAAACTTCCTGTAATGTAAGGGATCCGATCACCCGGTTTTTTCCTGCCTTATGCACCCTTATCAACTAAGCTGCACCCGATAAATTGATACTAGTACCCATACTGAGTTTATAAAAGTATTAAATTCCGGGCTGGCAGCAGCTATGCCACACGATGTTCTGGAACAGCATTTTTTGTCATTCAGCCCCTGGATGATATCATTTCCAGCTGTTTAAGAGACAGTATCTCCACTGTCTTGCCATCCAGGTTTATTATCCCTTCTTTCCTGAAATCCGACAGGGTCCTTATCACATTGGCCGTACTCATGCTTATAAAGTCAGCTATCTCTTTCCGCGACACCGGCAGGTCAAAGATCATTGAACGGTATATATCACGTGAAAAATACAGCAGCACATAGGCCACCCTGCCTGCAAGGTGCCTGTTTCTTATATCCAGCGACTGCATAATGATCTTATCTGTTATCTGGGATATCTTTGTCATCAGCTCAAGGGCAAAATTACCATGTTCAAGCACCAGCGACCGTATATAATCAAGCTTGATGCTGCAAATAACGGTATCCTCTATGGCCATCACCGAATACTTGTATTCCTCCTCCGAGAAGATACTTATATTGCTTACAAACTCGAAGGGCCTGGTTATGGTTATTATCTGCTCATCACCCGATTGTGACTCCCTGTACACTTTTACCAGTCCGCTCTTCAAATACTTAAACTCCTGTATGGGATCGCCCTCTTTATGAATAATACCTCCCCTGGAAAATGAATATTCCTTACGGTAATCGCATAAGGTAACTATTTCAGTCTCATTGAGGGTTGAAAAAGACACATCCCGAAACTGACAGTCGGAACACTCACATTTCTTTATTTTGTCCATTAAATGCAATTTTATATACAAAGTAATCTATTTTAATCATTTCTGCTACGATTTACTTCATATTTTATCTTATTGCAATTTTTGAGTATTTTGGCGACTCATAAAAATGCCGGCATCCGATAAACATTTTTATTAAGCATATTGTTAAAGAGATATTTTATATTTTATATGATTTACAGTACAGATTATCACGTACATACATATTACAGCGACGGCAAAGCCTGGCCCGAGGACTATATAAGCACGGCAATTGAAAAAGGATTGTCTGAAATAGGATTCTCCGACCATCTGACCCTTACTTACGAGCAGCAGGACTGGAGCATCAAGCCATCACTCCTGGGAGAGTACACAGACAGAATTAACAAGCTCAGGGCATCTGTTACCGGTATTGAGGTAAAGCTGGGTATAGAGGTTGACTACTTCCCGAACAGGGAAGAAGAGATTTACCGTATTCTGGAAAGTTATCCTTTTGATTATGTTATCGGCTCGGTTCATTATATGGGAGAGGGCACTGTTGACCTGGGACCTGAATATTATGAAAACAAAGACATAGACAGCCTCTTTGAGTCATACTTTGCACTGGTGGCACAGGCTGCCGGCTCAGGTTTATTTGATTTTATGGCCCACCCCGACCTTGTAAGAATCTTCAGGTATTACCCCTCCGTTAACGCTGAGCCTATGTACCGCTCCCTGGCAAAAGCATTTTATAAGGCGGATGTGGCTTTTGAGATCAACACCAACGGCATGAACAAGCCGCTGAAAGATTTTTACCCTGACCGCAGGTACCTGCATGTGTTCAGGGAAGAAGGCGTGCCGGTCTGTGTTAACTCAGATGCCCATAAGCCTGCCAGGCTGGCACAGTATTTCGATGATGCTTACCGGCTGCTGGCTGCTGCCGGCTTTAAAGAGATGACAGGTTTCAGTAAAAGGAAAAAAATATTCAAACCTGTGTTTACTGTCTGATCAGGCCAGCTTACTCAGCTGATGCTTGCCGTTTGATTATGTCAGAACAGAATAACAAAACTGATGTTTATGGTCTGATCAGGCCAGCACAGTGTGCTCAAGCAGTATTTTTACGCCAATGGCTATCAATAATATGCCCCCGGCGATCTCAACCCTTGAACCCAGACGCGGACCGGCATACTTGCCTATCTTAATGGCAAGCATGGAGGCAATAAAAGTAATTACACCTATCACCAGCGCCTCAAACCAAATCTGGTCAAAAAGAAAGGCAAAGCTTATTCCCACGGCCATGGCATCAATGCTTGTACTTATACCCATGGTAATGATAGTGGTATTATTGAGCAGGTCCTTTTTCTCACAATCTTTTCCGTTTTTAGCACCTTCCAGTATCATCCTTACTCCAAGAAAGGAGAGAAGGCCAAAAGCTATCCAGTGATCGAGGGGCTCAACATAATCAAGGATAAAATAGCCCATATAAAAACCCACCACGGGGAACAATCCCTGGAAAAGAGCCAGTATAACAGCTATCTTCAGTGCCCTCTTAAAGGATATCCCTGACTCCACAGCCCCACATCCCAGTGATACTGCAAATGAATCAAAGGAAAGGCCCACAGCAATTATCAGTACGGTAAGAATCTCCATATAGCTCAAAAAATGAATACAAAAGTATAACTCCGATATCGAAATACCTAATACCGGCATGATAATCCATGCTTATAATGCAAAAAGATAATTACTATCTTTGACCTTTGATTCTACCCCCAGCAAGCTGCGGGGAACCTTAAGGCCGGCGAAGTTAACCGGGCCTGCGAGCCCGGCCAAGCCAGCCATCGCCTGATTGTTTATTAAATTCGTGTACAGTGCAACTATGAGAGCAGTAATACAGAGAGTGAGCAGGGCTTCAGTGAGCATTGAGGGCTCCGTTAAATCGGAGATTGGAACGGGACTCCTTGTGCTGCTGGGTATTGAGGAGGCCGATAATGAAGAAGATATCAGCTGGCTGGTCAGTAAAATATACCATCTCAGGGTTTTCGCTGATAAGGAAGGAGTGATGAACCTGTCCCTGGAAGATGTTGACGGCGACATTATCATCGTGAGCCAGTTCACACTGCATGCCAGGACAAAAAAGGGAAACAGGCCATCATATATAAAAGCAGCCAGGCCGGAAACGGCCATACCCCTCTATAAGAGGTTTGTCGACAGCTTCTACCAGCTGTCAGGAAAGCAGCCGGGCACCGGTGAGTTCGGGGCAATAATGGATGTGAGCCTGGTCAATGAGGGTCCGGTTACAATAGTCATCGATACAAAAAACAAGGAATGAATACAGCTGAACTAAAAAGATCAGTGCTCCTGATAGCCGCCTTTTCAGCTTTTATAACCCCCTTTATGGGTGCAGCCGTTAACCTGGCTCTCCCATCCATCGGCCAGGAGCTGGGTGCCAGCGCCAAGCAGCTCAACTGGGTGGTTACCATCTACCTCCTTGCCACCGCAGTGTTTATGCTGCCTTTCGGCAGGCTGGGCGATATAATGGGAAGGAAGAAAATATTTATGTCAGGCCTTATATTTTTTACCATTACCACCACCTGCGTTGTATTCACAGGCAATATATATTCCTTTCTTGTCTTCAGGGCTCTGCAGGGAGTCTCCAGTGCCATGATCTTCGGCACCAGCATGGCCATCATCACCTCTGTATTCCCACCCGGTGAAAGAGGCAGGGCTTTAGGTATCAATATCACAGCCGTGTATGCCGGACTGTTCACCGGTCCCTTTCTTGGCGGTGTGCTAACCGAATATTTCGGATGGAGAAGCATCTTTATCTTTCTTATCCCCATATCTGCTATAGCTGCTTATATGACATACAGGAAGATAAGGGTTGAATGGGCCGATGCAAAAGGAGAAAGACCTGACCTGCCCGGAACGGTGCTGCTGGGTGGCGGACTGGTACTTATCATCCTGGGTTTTTCAAAGATACCCGGTACAACGGGACTGCTGCTTACGGGTGCCGGGGTGATTATGATAATAGTATTCCTTCTTTACGAGAGAAAAGCCATGTACCCCCTTCTGGATATCAGGCTGCTGCTTTCAAACAGGGTCTTCAGCTTCTCCAACCTGGCTGCCCTTATCCATTATTCAGCCACCTCGGCCATTGTATTCTTTATGAGCCTGTACCTGCAGTACCTGAAAGGGCTTGATGCCAGGACCGCGGGTATGATCATCATGGCACAGCCTGTAATGATGACACTTTTCTCCATCCCTGCCGGCAAGCTGTCGGACAGGATGAACCCCGGTCATATTGCCTCGGCGGGTATTACCATGACAGCAATGGGCTTATTCGCCCTTACCTTTCTTCAGCAGTCAACATCACTGGCCTATATCATAGGCGTACTTGCTTTTAACGGTCTGGGTTACGCCCTTTTCAGCACACCCAACTCAAATGCCATTATGAGCTCGGTGGAAAAGAAACACCTGGGGGTAGCCAGCGGTATGCTGGGCACCATGAGAATGATAGGACAAACACTGAGCCTGGGTATTGCCATGATGCTTATCTCCCTTAATATGGGCGATGAAACGATAAACCCGGAAAACTATGACCGCCTGCTTATCACAATACGCACAGGTCTTATTATATTTGCAATAATATGCATACCCGCAATACTGGCCTCACTGGCAAGAAATAAAAAACTAAATAAGAGATAAAATGAGCAATACATTCAAAGGCAAAAGCAATAAGGACATACAAATACTTATCTCGAGGCTTGAAGCAGATATGAATCCAACAAATACCAGGAGGATATTGGGACACCTCGACTTTACCAGTCTTAATGTTACCGATAGTGTGGCTGTCATTGAGGATATCTGTGAAAAAGTAAATAACTACCAGTATGCTTTCCCTGACCTGCCTGTACCGGCAGCCATATGCGTGTATCCCCGTTTTGTAAACACAGTGAAAAAGATGCTTAAGGTGCCTTCCGTTAAAATAGCCTCCGTGGCAGGTGGCTTCCCTTCATCGCAGGTAAGCACCCGAATAAGGGTGGCCGAGGTAAAACAGGCAATCGAAGATGGTGCTGACGAGATAGATATGGTGATGCCTGTGGGAGAATTTCTGCAGGGGAATAAAAACTTTATTAAAGACGAGATAGCCGCTGTAAAGGAGGTGATGGGCAAGGGGCACCTGAAGATTATTATAGAAAGCGGACTGCTCGGTAAGCCCGAGCTTATTTACGAAGCATCCATACTGGTAATGGAGTCAGGTGCCGATTTTATCAAAACATCATCGGGAAAAGAGAAAGTGTCAGCAACGCTGGAAGCGGTCTATACTATGTGTCATGCCATAAACGATTTTCAGCATGCAGGTGGTAAAATGACGGGCATAAAACCGGCAGGAGGCATTGCAGAAGCAGCTGAGGCTGTAAGGTACTATTCGCTTGTAGAGATGGTACTGGGACACGGCTGGCTGATACCCGAAAGATTCAGGATAGGCGCCAGCCGGCTGGCAAACAACCTGCTGACGGATGTGGAAGGCAGAAACGTGGAATATTTTTAAATTAATATGACTGTTCAGAATATCGGTGAACCGCTTGCCCATGATCTTCTCAGATCAGAATGGATATTTGCACTGCTGATAATCCCCGTGTTGCTTTATCTCTTTGTTTCCCTTTATGAAAAATATTCCCTTATCAGGATCATCAGGATCGTCTTCAGCAGTAAGTTTGCACATACCACATACCGTAACCTTACCCCCGGCACACAGGTCTTCCAGATGTTGCTGGGACTGCTGAGCCTTATAAGCATTGCCACCTTTATGCTTTTTACAGAACTGCACTTCGATATAATATTCTATGGCCTGGAGCCTCCCATGCTCTGGCTTTATAACCTGGGACTGGCCTCAATGGCAATCAGTTTCAGATATGTCATCAACAGTATCATTGCCTCCCTTACACGTACAAAAAACACATTCAGGGAATATTTCTTCAATATCTCACGCAGCTACAAGCTGATAGGTATAATGCTGATGATACTTAATTTCTTTATATCATACCTTGTAAGCATCCCTGACAGATACCTGATTATTTCAGCTTTTGCCCTTATCACAATCCTACTGGTTTTCAGACTTATCCGCCTTGTATATGTTTTTATAATAAACAGGCTTTCATTATCGTATATGATTTTGTATCTTTGCACACTGGAAATTTTACCCGTTCTTCTATTAATCAAATATCTGAACGGACTGGAGCATTAAGGAAGGCTATTTGTTGTACAATTAAAAACGGAATGCTTTGAAGATAAAAAGTATCCTGGTATCGCAGCCAGAACCCAAAAATCCAAAATCACCCTATTTTGAACTTGCCAGAAATCACGGTTTAAAGATCGATTTCAGGCCTTTCATAGAGGTTATAGGCGTTACTTCAAAAGAATTCAGGCAACAAAAAATCAATATTCTTGATCACAGCGCTGTTATTTTCACAAGCAAGACAGCCATTGATCATTTTTTCAGAATATGTGAGGAATTGCGTATCACTGTGCCTGACACGATGAAATATTTCTGTATTACTGAAAATGTAGCATTTTACCTTCAGAAGTATATTGTATACAGAAAAAGGAAGATATTTTACGGTCATTCCAAGTTCAATGATCTTTGTACGGTAATATCCAAGCATAAGGATGAAAATTACTTCGTGCCGCTTTCCATACCCCATAAGGCAGAGATACCCGAATTGCTCGATAAGCATAAGATCGAGTATACCATCGGGAATCTTTACAGGACTATCAGTGCCGACCTGTCTGACCTGGCAGATGTGTATTATGATATTCTCGTTTTCTACAGTCCGTCGGGACCCAAATCATTACTTGAAAATTTTCCCGATTTTGAACAGAATAACACACAAATAGCTGCTTTCGGTCCAACCACGGCCCAGGCACTGAATAAGCTGGGACTGAGACTTGATATACATGCCCCAAATGCCAAGGCACCGTCAATGACAATGGCACTTGACCAGTTCATAAAAGATCAAAAGAAGAGTAAATAGATATTACCGTATATCCCCCGGTTATATTTTCTTCTGAAGGCGCAGCGGGACTTTTGTTATGTACAGTAATAAATACACTTACAGCAAAAAGGAGAAACTTTGCAGCCCTGAAGTTATTTCCCTGTTATTTGAGAATGGTCACTCATTCTACTCTGAGCCCTTCAGGATAGTATGGATGCAAAATAAGGACCAGCAATCTTTCCCTGCCCTGTCAGCCATCAGCGTTGGGAAAAAATCCATTAAAAGAGCTGTTGACCGCAACAGGACAAAAAGAAGGATAAGAGAAGCCTGGCGTGTAAAAAAACCCATGCTGTACAAGCAGCTTGCAGACCTCGATATACAAATTCTGCTTATAATAATATATACAGGTAAGAGGGTGCCTGATTACAGCTATATCGAAGAGAAGACGGAGGTTCTGGTTAATAATTTTTCTTTACATTTGAAGGAATTTACAGTCCGGAAAAAACAGGTATAAAATATCCTGTCAGCTGGTTTTTCAGAAAACACAGAATCACGGCCTGTAATTAAAATAGCGATTAACTGAAATAAACATGAAAAAGCAACTGAATAAAACAATTCTTATATCAGCAGCAATAATACTGATATCATTTTTTACCACGGCATTTATATCACGTAATGAGTCCACAGATTTCAAGCTGCAGAAAAATATGGATATCTTCTATTCACTTATCAGGGAACTGAATGCTTTCTATGTGGACGAGCTGCAGCCGGATAAGCTGTTTAAAAAGACAATAGATGAGATGCTCAGTGAGCTTGATCCATACACAACTTATTATCCTGAGTCGGAAAGAGATGATTTTACCTTTATGACGACAGGAAAATACGGTGGAATCGGATCACAGATCAGGACCAGCGGGGATTTCACTGTGCTTACACGTATTTATAAAAACTTTCCCGCTGATAAAGCCGGACTCAAAGAAGGAGATATCCTGAAGTCCGTTAACGGTAAATCATTGAAAGGGATGCCTGCCGATAAGGTAAGTGAAGAGCTGAAGGGAGAACCCGGTACCGAAATCAGCATTTTAATAGAAAGACAGGGTGAAGAACTGGTAAAAACACTCACACGTAAAAGAGTAGCCATCACACCTGTGCCTTATTACGGAATGCTGGATGATAAGACAGGCTATATCCGCTTCACAAATTTCACTCAGGGCTGCAGCAATAATGTTAAAACGGCACTGACCACCCTTATGGAAAAGCATGGGGCTGAGAAGATTATCCTTGATGTAAGATCCAACCCCGGGGGACTCCTGAACGAAGCTGTTGAGATAGTGAACCTCTTTGTCGGTCCGGGTAACGAGGTGGTAAGCACAAAGGGCAGGGTGGAAAGGTTTGACAATACACATAAAACAACGAGAAAAGCCATAGACGAGGACATCCCTCTTGTCGTAATGATAAACCGTGCCACTGCATCTGCAGCCGAGATAGTTGCCGGTGCTATTCAGGACCTCGACAGGGGCGTGGTTGTTGGACAGAGATCATTCGGCAAGGGACTGGTACAGATAAGCCGGCCCCTGAGCTATAACGCAACACTGAAAGTGACAACCGCAGAATACTATATACCATCGGGAAGATGCATACAGGCCGTTGACTTCTCACTGCGCAATGAGGACGGCAGCATAGGTTATATACCCGATTCGCTAAGCTCTGAATTTACAACCCGCAACGGGCGTATTGTAAAGGATGGCGGCGGCATATCACCTGATTACAGCGTTGAAACAACACAGCTGAGCCAGTTTAGCTCTGTTTTATATGCCAGATCCCTGATCTTTGATTATGCCACCGACTATTACTGGCAGAATCCTGAAATTGAGAGTCCGGGTACCTTCAGCCTAAGCGATAAAAGCTACAGTCGCTTTGGTTATTTTCTTGAAGAAAGAAATTTCTCCTACGAATCGGCAACGGAAAATGCACTGGATGAACTTAAGGCAGTGGCAAAAAGGGAAAAGTACTATGAAAGCAATAAATCACTGTTTGAAACAATGGAAAAGAACCTGGGTCATAAGCTGGAGAATGACCTGGAGCTGTTCCGTGATGAGCTAACGCGACTGCTGGAAGATGAGATAGTGGGAAGGTATTATTATGAGGAGGGTCTTATCAGGCACAGCCTTCAATATGACAGGCAGGTTGGCAGGGCTCTTGAAATAATTAATGACACCGGGCTGTATTCTTCCACACTGGAAGGCACATCCGGACTCTTATCAATAAAAACTGAAGCGCATGGAGAATAAACCCATTCTTACGGAAGGAGCTATCAGTCCAGGCACCATAGCCAGATACCTGGAAAAGGTGTCAGATGATAAAGCAATCGGGGCCCACTCCCTCTTCCTTGGGCAGGTACGTGATGACACTGTCAATGATAAAAAGGTTAAAGCCATTGAATATTCAGCATACACTGAGATGGTTGAAAAGGAAGCTGCCAGGATCAGTGAAACGGTTAAAGCAGCCTTCAATGATGTAAAGGATATTACTATTATTCATTCAACAGGCATCGTCAGGGCAGGTGAGCTGTCTCTTTTTATTCTTGTAAGCGCGGGTCACCGCGACCAGGCCACAAGAGCCTGCAGGCACGTGGTGGAGATGATAAAGGATAGCTACCCTGTATGGAAAAAGGAACTGTTCGATGATGATTCGCACAGGTGGCAGTAGTCACACCCATCAGCCACCCGCAAAAGGCGGCAGTAAGGCTACCTCGTCACCATCGGCCAGGCTTACATCCTCATCGGCCAGGCTCTGGTTAACCGATACACGGTATTTATAAGAGGCAAAAGAAGGGTGTTTTTTTATAATATGCTTCTTCAGCTCATCCAGGGATGATACATTTTCAATCTCCAGCTCATCGCTACCCGCCTTTTCTGCCAGTATACCAAACAATAAAACCTTTGTCTTCATTTTTTTACATTAATTAAATTTGACTCTCCTCGCAGCAAGCTGCCAGGAACCTTAAGCCCGGTAGCCAACCGAGCCTGCGAGCCCGGCGAAGCTAATCATCGGTTCAATGCGCCTCCAGCCAGTTCCTGCCGCTTCCGTAATCAACAAGCAAGGGCACATCCAGCCTGCAGGCATTCTCCATTTCATAAACAACAATATCCTTCAGGGCCTCCTTGTCTTTTTCAGCCACCTCAAATATCAGCTCATCATGAACCTGCATTATCATGCTGGCACTCACATCCGATTCCTTAAGCCTTGAATGTATCCTTATCATTGCAATCTTTATTATATCCGCCGCCGTTCCCTGTATGGGTGCATTGATGGCATTCCTCTCGGCATTGCTTCTGAGCAGTGAGTTACGCGACTGTATATCCCTGAGGTAGCGTTTACGTCCGAACATGGTGGTCACATACCCTTTCTCCCTCCCTTTTTCAATGCTTTTGTCCATATACTCCTTTACCCCGGGATAGGAAGAAAAATAGCCATCGATAAGCTCTTTGGCTTCTGATCTGCTTATATTAAGCCTCTGGGATAATCCATAGGCAGAAATACCGTATATAATACCGAAGTTTGCTGTCTTGGCTTTGGCCCTCATCTCCCTTTTCACCTCCTTCAAGTCCACACCGAATATTTTGGCTGCCGTGGCTGAATGGATGTCCTGTCCGCTGATAAAATCTTCCTTCATCCCCTTATCCCCGCTGAGGTGGGCCATAAGCCTAAGCTCTATCTGTGAATAATCGGCAGAAAGAAAAACATTGCCTTCAGCAGGCACAAAAGCCTTGCGTATCTCCCTGCCGCTCTCATCCCTTATGGGTATATTCTGGAGGTTGGGGTTATTGGAGCTCAGTCTGCCCGTTGCTGCAATAGCCTGGTTATATGAGGTATGTATCCTGCCTGTCCGGTCGCTTATAAGCTCCGGCAGCGATTCCACGTATGTCGACAGTAATTTTTTCAATCCACGGTATTCCAGCACCTTATTCACAACAGGATGCTTATCGGCCAGACGCTGTAACACCTCCTCGTTGGTTACATACTGCTTTGTCTTTGTCTTTTTGGCCTTATCATCCAGCTTTAGCTTCAGGAATAATACATCACCCAGCTGCTTTGGGGAGCCAATATTGAATTCCATGCCTGCCAGCTCAAAGATCTCCTTTTCAAGGTCTGCTATCTGCTGTCTCAGCACTACGGCATAATCTTTCAGGGCATCCACATTAAGCCTTACACCGCTGCGCTCCATTCCGGCCAGTACCGGTATCAGCGGCATCTCTATCTCCGAGGCCAGGGAGTTCAGGTCTTCCTTCTTTATCCTTTCATTAAACAACTCCTTTAACTGATATGTTACATCGGCGTCTTCCACAGCATATTCAGTCAGCTTATCTACAGCCACAGAACGCATGCTTTTCTGGTTCCTGCCTTTCTCACCTATCAACGACTCTATAGGCACGGGTTTATAATCCAGGTAGGTTTCTGCCAGGTAGTCCATGCTATGCCTCATATCCGGTTCAAGAAGGTAATGAGCTATCATGGCATCGAACAGTTCACCTTTCACTTCAACACCATAATTACCGAGCACCTGTATATCAAATTTCAGGTTCTGCCCAATCTTCATTATACTGCTGTTTTCGAATACCGGCTTAAGTAGCTTTATATTCTCACGGGCGGCCTCATCATCACTGAACCACACCATATAACCCTTATTCTTCTCCCATGAAAAAGACACAGCTACCAGCTCCGATTCAAGCGCTTTTATTGAGCTCGTCTCGGTATCAAAACAAAATTCCTCAAGCCTGTTTAGTGTAGCGGCCAGCTCCTTTATCTCATCTTTGGTTTCCAGTCTGCGGTACTCATGATCCCTTTCAGACAATGTCTCAGCACCTGCTCCGGCTACTGCTGCCGTAGGCTCTGCACCGAATAAGGTGCCCTGCTGATTATCAGCACCCGCTCCCTTGCCGGCAACACCTGCATATGGCTTTTCAGTATCCATATCCATCTTCTCCGCCATGCTTCTGAACTCAAGCTCCCCAAAAAGCTCTTTCAGCCTTTCCCTGTCCATATCCTTCCTGACTATCTCATCCTCCTTCAGCTCAAAAGGCACATTCGTCTCTATAGTCACCAGCTTTTTGGAAAATAGTATTTCCTCCCTGTTATTCTCAATTATCTCCCTCTGCTTACCTTTCAGCAGGTGACTGTTCTCTATCAGCTTCTCCACGCTGCCATATTCGGCTATCAGTTTTTTGGCCGTCTTGGGTCCAATGCCCGGGGCCCCCGGGATATTATCCGCTGAGTCGCCCATAAGAGCCAGTATATCAATAACCTGTGCAGGCTCGTCTATGCCAAATTTCTTACATACCTCTTCCGGTCCCATCACCTCTGCAGGTCCACCCCTGGTTGCGGGTTTATACATCATCACCTTATCACTTACCAGCTGCATATAATCCTTGTCGGAGGTCATCATATAGGTTCTGTACCCTATGTCTGCTGCCTGTCTTGACATGGTGCCTATCAGGTCATCCGCTTCAAAGCCCTCTGACTCATAAACAGGTATCCCATATGCCTCAAGTATGCCTTTAATATAAGGTACGGCTATTTTTATATCCTCGGGGGTGGCATCCCTGTTTGCCTTATACTCCTTATACATCTCATGCCTGAATGTTGGTCCGGGCGGATCAAAAACCACGGCTATATGTGATGGGTCCTGCTTCTGCAATATCTCTTCAAGGGTTAACAAAAACCCAAAAACAGCCGAGGTGTTCAGTCCTTTTGAGTTAATCCTGGGATTGCGAATAAAAGCATAATATGACCTGAAGATAAGGGCATAGGCATCAAGAAGAAACAGTTTCCTGTCTGAAGAGTCTGACATAATTATAATTATTTATTATCATCGGCAAACCACTCGGCATAAGATGTGGCAGTCTCATAGAGTCTCAGGTTATGAAGGTTTATACCCTCAGGCAGCTGCGGCTTTATCCTCCCGGCTATATCCTGTATAAGGTTCTCACATGTAGGCTGGTAATCAACAAGAAGCACATTGCCGAACATTTTCTTCATCGCCTCCAGCCTGTCGCCCCCTGCCATCCTGCTTATCACCACTGAATGGTCAAAGACATCCACCACTTCCCTTTTAACAAGCTTTTTCAGATCGCCAAAATCAATGACCATGCCATTCTTTGTATTACCCGGCTCATCCAGCGGCTCGCCGGCTATTGTCACAAAAAGTTTATAGGAATGACCGTGCACATTCCTGCACGGACCGTCATAATTCCATAATGCATGTGCTGTTTCAAAGCTGAACTCCTTTGTAACCCTTATCTTACTCATGACTTGAATGAATTATTATAATACAAAAGTAACCAATAATAGTAAGATTTGTTAACGAGGGTCACAAATCAGATAAGCTTCTTTTTATATTTTATACGGGATGCTGTCAGAATGTCATATCCAGCTAAAT
>CAZGUR010000071.1:0-13417 GCA_964529295.1 uncultured Rikenellaceae bacterium
TAAGTGCTCGGTCATCTACCTTAAAATCAATCTTTTCAGCTAGGTTCTGCGGGGCAAGATACCTGACGACAGACAATGAATCATTATCATTCTGCTGTATATATTCCCTTATCTTCTTAAATGTCAGATTAAGTAATTCGTTATTGTTCATTAATCCTGATTATTTTATATTTAAAGATACCCTGACATCCCTTTTGAAATATTTATTTAAAAACATTTGTCAGGTATCTCTTTCTTATACCTGAATAAATTGTCGCAATAAAACACAATACCTGACAATCTGATCTTTATTTTTCAGAATATTCATCCTTTACTCCATAAAATACATACAGCCAAAGGGCTAAGATAATAATATCAAAATGTCAACACCTTAGCACCATTTTTCAGGTAATCAGTAAGAGGTTTTCCCATTCCTTTCACTTCATAGCCAAGTTCTTTAAGCTCATCACCAACACCATATGCATTGGCGCATGCAATGCATGCCTGCACCTCTACTCCGTCAACCATCATTTTTGCGACTTTCTCCTGTAGTTTGACATTCTCCGTTATAAGTTTAGCCGAAGGTCCCCATACAATTAGCGTCACATCTTTAAACCATCCTGCAGTTTTGGCAGCATGAGTATACATAAAAGCGACTCTTTCTGCAACATAGGGATCGTCGCTGGTCCACATAACGACCAGTTTGTCCTGGTCATCCTGTTGTTTGGATTCAGAAACCTGTGCTTTTGCCGGCAGCTGTGCCGGAAGGGAAGCAATAGTAAATATTGCAACCACCATAGTCATCAGTAATCTTGAATACAGTTTCATAATTATTGTTTTTATTTATAAATATTTGTGTCTACATGGTTCTCCACTATTTATATGTAGCACCACTCTTTACCCTGATAAAAAAATCTACTTTAAGGCTGAAAAAGCAACCTTAATAATATCATTAAGCTGTTTCAATGACAGTATTCTCACACCAACAGACAATCCCTGCATTAACCCCAGTAAATAATTTGACATTTCATCAATATCGGTCTCCGGGGAAATATCCCCTGCTTTAACCGAGTTACCGAGAATTCCTGCAAGCATTGATTTTATGAATTCATAATACCTGCTCAGCTCCTTCTTTATATCAGGGTCTTCCAGAATTATGGCTGCAGTTGAATTAACAACAAGACAGCCCTTTGATTCCTTATCATTCACGGATGACTCCACATAAGCATACAGGAATTCCTCCAGTTTACCGGTACGAGTGCCCTCTTCCAGCAACCCGGCATACATAATACCTGCAGCATAATCCCTGTATTCCCTGAGAGATTGCAAAAAAAGTTCTTTCTTATCTGAAAATTCAGCATAAATGGAGTACTGGTTAATGCCAAGCTCCTTCTCCAGCAGTCTCACAGGTGTGGAATCGTATCCCCTTCTCCAGAAGATATGCATTGCTTTCCTCAGTACTTCATCTGGATTATATTGTTTTTTTCTGGACATATTTATTATTCAATTATTTGAAAACATGAATTTTAAACGAAACTGCCTAAAAAAGGCTATGAATACATGCTAAATGCATTTAAATGTGATGAATTCATTATGCAAATAACATTTCAAAACATTTTAACTCCCTAAATATCATTATTTTAATATCTAAGCGATTGCTTTGCAATGTAATGATATTTTATTAGCTTTACAAAAATTCCAATCAAGCATGACAAAAAAGGATAGTGCCCCGACTGAAAAGAAAGCAAAGAAAGAGGCAAGCGCCGGTATTTCAGAAAAGTTCAGCGACAGTATATATGACCATCTGTTTAACAGCATACGGGATACAATACTGGTAACTGACACTGACAGGAAAATAATCAATTGCAATCCGGCTTTCACCGATCTTTTCGGTTACAGTCTCGACGAAATCTTAGGTAAAGAGACATCATATGTTTATAAAGATTTGGATGAATTCAGGGAGATGGGCAGTAAGATCAGGGAAAGAATGGGTGATCCCAGTTTCCTGCATACAATCCGCTATAAGAAAAAATCCGGTGATGTATTCCTGGGCGAGACAAATGTTTTTTACCTCAAGAACAATAAGGGTGAAATAACAGGCTTTATCGGTATGATCAGGGATATTACCGACCGTATCAAAGCAGAGCAGGAATTATTTAAAAGCAGGGAAAGCCTCAGAACCACCCTAAACTCAATAGGCGACGGTGTTATTACAACCGATCTCGACGGCAGGGTAACGGCCATGAACCCGGTGGCAGCCAGACTTACCGGGTGGACTCCTGAAGATGCTATCGGACAGCCCCTTAAAAGAGTTTTTAATATTATTAATGCCATCACAGGAGATATAGCGGAGAACCCGGTGGCCAGGGTACTTGAAACAGGGTATATAGTGGGTCTTGCCAACCATACAAAGCTTATTGCAAGGGATGGAAGTGAAAAACAGATTGCTGATTCGGGAGCACCCATAACAGACAGTGAGGGGAATATCACCGGTGTGGTAATGGTGTTCAGGGATGTGACCGAGGAGTATGAGATGCAGGAGAAACTGGCCCTGAGCGAGCAGAAGCACCGGGCCCTTGTTGAGTCTGTAAAAGCCATAGTATGGGAATATGATATTGTAAAAGATCGCTGGACCTATGTGTCACCCCAGGTTACAGAACATACGGGCTGGCAGCCGGAGGAATGGACCAATCTTGAGTTCTGGACTGAGAAGCTGCATCCTGAAGACAGGGACTCATCACTGGCATATTGCTTTGCATGCACTGAAAAAGGTGAATCGCATGAGCTGGAATACCGGTTCAGGAAGAAGAACGGCTCATATATATGGCTGAGGGATGTGGTAAGTGTGGAGATGGATGCTAAAAAGCCGACAACTCTGAGGGGTTTTATGTTCGATATCACGGACAGGAAAATTGGGGAAAAGGAACTGGAAGAAAAAACTGAGTTTATCAGCCGTGTAATGGATAACCTGCCCATAGGGGTAGCCATTAATAAAATGGATACAGGAACCGCCATATATATGAACAGGATGTTCCAGGAGACCTACGGGTGGGATGCGAAGCAAATAAATGATATAACAACATTCTTTGAAAGAGTGTATCCTGATAAGGAGTACAGGGAGAAGTTACAGTCAGGTATTATGGAAGATATAGCTTCAGGCGATCCTTCCAGGATGCACTGGGAAGATATAAGGATAACAAGAAGTGACGGTTCCGAGGCATTTATCAATGCCGTTAACATACCGCTGCCTGAGCAAAATATTATGGTGTCAACCGTTACGGACACAACTGCCCGCAAGGAACTGATAGAAGGTATAATAGAGGCAAAGGAGAAAGCCGAGGAACATGACAGGCTTAAATCTGCCTTCCTTGCCAATATAAGCCATGAGATACGCACTCCCATGAATGGTATACTCGGGTTCACAGAGCTCCTTAAAGCACCGGACCTTTCTATATCCGAGCTGAGCCAGTATACCGACATCATACAGCATAGCGGGAACCGCATGCTTGACACCATCAATGACCTTATCGATATCTCCAGGATTGAAACAGGGCAGCTGGAGGTAAATCCCACGGATATTGATATCTGTGAGCTGGTAAACAGCCATATCAGTTTCTTTAAGCTGCAGGCAAAAAAGAAGGGACTGGAACTAAACTGCAGCAGTTTACCGGATGGACCTGCACGTATATTACATACAGATCCTGCTAAACTGAACTCAATACTTACCAACCTGTTAAAGAATGCTATTAAATTCACTGATACGGGGCACATTGAGATCAGCTGTGAGCATAATGGAGACTTCATAGAAATAGCAGTAAAGGACACCGGTATAGGTATACCTGCTGATCTGCACGATAAGGTGTTTGAACGTTTTATACAGAGTGACAACAGCCTTACAAAACAGTATGAAGGATCAGGTATAGGTTTGTCAATAGTGAAAGCCTATGTTGAATTGCTGGGAGGGAAATTAACGCTTTCCTCGGAATTGGATAAAGGATCGGTTTTCAGTTTTACTATTCCAAAAGGTGATGCCGTTGAAAAGAAGGTTGTGACCGGCACCTCCAAGTCCGGCAGCAAGAGGGCTCCCCTCCGGAAGCTTAAAATTCTTATGGTTGAAGATGATGAACCCAGCTACCGTTACCTGAAGATCATAACCAGGGATATTGCTTCCGAGACCCTGCTGGCACAATCAGGCACCGAGGCTGTTGAAATGTGCCGTAAGAACCCGGATGCCGATCTTGTACTCATGGACATCAGGATGCCTGGGATGGATGGTTATGAGGCTACAAGGAGGATACGGGAGTTCAATAAAGAAGTTGTCATTATTGCCCAGACGGCACATGCAATGGTTGAAGACCGTGAAAAAGCACTGGAAGCAGGCTGTAATGATTATATTGCCAAACCTTTAAGCAGGGATGCACTAATGCGGCTCATTAAAGCCACCGCTGTTCATAAATAAAAGGGTTTTACTTATCACAACAAAGGTTTTATGTTATTAATTTGATCAGCAGCATTATCTTATTGCTTATCCGGAGAACATTTTATAATGGGTCTTTACGACCTTACACCAACAACGGATCGGTAATTATTTCAATAAGGGCCGTACCATCATGGTTTAGTACTTTCTCCAGATGACCGCCAAGGTCAGCCCGTTTTTCTGTCCGTACACCCAGGGCCCCGCAGCCGGTGGCATAAGCTGCAAAATCAGGGCTTACCAGGTCGGTGGCAAATACTTCAAGCTCTCCGCTAAGCTGCTCCTTTGTTATCTTACCCAGCTCTGAATTGTTAAGCAGTATAATCTTCAGGTTCATCCCGTATTTAACGGACGTTGTCAGCTCTGCCATGTACTGAGCCAGGCCGCCGTCGCCAGTCACTGCAATAACCTGCCTCTCCCCTTTTGTTGCTGCCCATGCACCCATGGCTGCAGGCAATGCAAAGCCAATTGATCCAAGATACCCGGACATAAGAAAGCCCTGTCGCCTGCATTCAAAATATCTACCAAGGGAGTAGGCATTATTTCCCACATCAACGCAAATAACTGCATTTTCATTCGCCAGTCGTGAAAGAGCGTCAATTACAGCAATCGAGCTTATTCCTTTATCCCTGTCCTCCAGAAGCCTTTTTCTCTTTTCTTCATACCATATTTTCCACCTGCCTGTTAATTCGGGACCCTGATCGACAGTGCCCGCAGTACCCTTCATCTCATCCATAAAGCGCTTCACTGTAAGTCCCAGTTCACCCCATACCGGCACATCCACTTTATGAAATTTGCCCAGGGCCAGAGGATCGAGATCAACCTGTATTATGGGTTTCTTTGGGCTTATACCGGTATGGTTGCTGAAAGATGCCCCCAGCACTATAAGCAGGTCACTCTCATTCATAAACCACGAGGCTACCGGAGTGCCGCTCCTTCCAAGTACACCACCAGCCAGGGGGTGACTGTCAGGTATAAGGCCCTTGGCCTTGAATGTTGTGAGAAGCGGGGCATTTAAATATTCTGCCATCTTAATTATATGATCCATGCTGTCCCTGGCACCGTATCCTGCCACTATCACAGGCCGCTTCGAGGTTCTGATAAGACTTACTGCCTTATTAAGGCTGCCCGGTTCAGGCAAGACCTGCTTTTCAGCCATCCTTCCCTCTGTTGTTCCGGGCACTTCACCGTCAGCCGGTATCTCCTGTATCTCGTCGGGGAAGGTAAGGTGTGACACATCCCTGTTGATAATGGCATGTTTAACTGCGAGCGACATCAGTTCCGCATGGCGACTGTCCTTCTGTACCCTGTGATTAAATCCTGCAACGGACTGGAATGCATGCACCAGGTCCACCTCCTGGAAGTTGCCTGTACCCACCACCTGTGTGGCAACCTGTCCCGTTAAGGCCAGCAGGGGGGCCCTGTCAACCTTTGCATCCCACATGCCGGTATACATATTTGTTGCACCGGGTCCGGCAATGGAGAAACATGCAGCGGGTCTGCCGGTAAGCTTACCATAAGCGCTGGCAGCAAAAGCCCCTGCGCCTTCATGCCTTATTCCTATGTATCTGATCTCTCCATTTTCATCCATTCTCCTGAAAGCATCTGCCAGTCCGAGGTTCGAATGACCAACCATGCCAAACACAGTGTCAACTCCCCAGTTAACCATAGTCTCAGCCATTATATCAGACAGGGTGGTTTCATGCGGTTTCTCTTCAGCAATACCAACAAAAATACCATCATCCCTTTCCTCAACCGGGAATGGCTCAACCCCGTCATCAAAATCAGGCACCTTACCCGTACAGGGGTGGTAGTCCCATCCATGCCAGGGGCATCTGAGTATCCCATTTTCTATGCTGCCTTCGCCCAGCGGTCCACCCTGGTGCGGACAGTGGTTGTCAAGAGCACATATCTTACCTTCAAAATGTGAGAGGGCCAGCTGCTTTTTACCTGCTACAACACTTATTACACGTCCCTCTGCCAGGTCAGTCTTATTGTCCAGGACCTTATGCCATACCACTTTGTTTTTCATATGAATTAGTTTTTATAAAATTCGCTCTTATCCCACAGTGAATCCGGATGCATCAATAGGCTGTCAGCCTGCCTATAATCCGTCCCGGGAGAATGTAAGTGTTGCGATTCATCAGTTGTGCTTAGAGATGAATAAAGGTGCACAAGTATCAGGAAAACCGAAATAATAATAAATAAACTTAATGATATTTTCTTTATTCTACGCGTATTCATGTTCTGAAAATATTAACCAGGACTCGCCGCAATGTCCTGAAGTATGCCATTACACCATCAACAGGACACAGGTAATTACACCATGGCCTCCTGAAAAACAAGGACATGATAATACTTAACATGAGCAGTATAAAGATAACAGTTGCCCCGGTAAGCTGAAAGAAAGCCCCGAAAACGGAGTATTCTGCAACAGAAGGATTGTTCATGATAAGTGCCAGAATAACGGCAAACAGGGTGATTCCCCATTGTATGTATTTCACCAGCCTGAACCTCTTCAGCCGCAGAGAGGATGCATTGCCTGCGGCCCCCAGTATCTCCTGTGCAGCCCCGAAAGGGCAGACAGACCTGCAATAGTTATTCTTTCCACCAATAAGGATAAAACCAAGTGCAAGAACAGGTATAAGGAGAATATACAATTCGCTGCCGGAATCAGGCAGGTAGCCTGTAAAGACGGTTATAAACCTGGGCAGGGTCAGAGGCTGTCCGAGAACGAAGCCAAGGAATATAAAAGACAGTATCCATGATGCCCACTGCATGTATTTCCTTGCAGTCCTGAGTCTTTTTATAGATATGAGTACAGACAGCAAAAACAGGAGCAGAACCATAAGTTCAGGCCAGCCGGCACTAATATTAAAGTCATTGTTCTGCTTTAATCCTTCACCAGCGGTATACCCTTTTTTAATGGCTTCTGTGATAGCATCGCTTGTTATGGTGGCTCCTGCCACTGCATCCACCCTTACTTCACTGCCGGCAAGATCATCCACCGAAAATCCCTCAAACCTGCCGGGGAAATTCCTGCGGAATAATTTACTTATAAATGATGGTGTCTCCTTATTCGCCAGCAAGTGTACCGATCTTATTACACCGGTGGTATCGGTTATGGCAGCTACACGCACTTTGCCGTTATAACCACTTCCCTCGCCGCTGTATATACGTCCCCTAACCTCTCCGGATTCATCCAGCAGCAGCCATTTGTTATTGTTTACCGGGTAGTACTCCTCACCCGGACTCATTATACTCCCGATAAGTACCAGGTCATTCTTTTCTGCAATCTTTTTACCGGCTATTGCTGCCGCTGTTATTAAAATGCCAACAGCCAGCACCGTAAGCAGGTCAACTATCCTTTTCTTCATTCGCACTTTTTAACAAAAATCTGCCCAGGGCAAGGCCTGCAACTATCATCACCACACCGGGGACGGCCATTAAAAAGAGTCCCGCACGCATCTCATTTTCCCCTATCAGGGTAAAGCCGCCGGCCACTATAATGCTCAGCAGAATAAACCATACAAGCACCAGGCTCCATTTCCACCAGTTCATTTTTATATTCATATCCCTGAACCAGGCAGCCATTCCAACGATAAATACCGTATAAAGAACCCCCATTACTATCCAGAAGAGCGGCTCCAGTATATTTGAATTATTAAACATGAGTACATCTTTTAAATTTTAAACCATTCATCTGTCTTCAGCCATTCAGGAGCCTCCCCGAATGTACTGTTGCTGCCGTCAGGCGGCGGCAGGTATTCCTGTCCACCGGGATAGTGAAAGAACTTCTTCTGCATTGCCAGGAGTCCCGATGCGACCAGTCCTGTCGGGTCCCTCGGATCCACCTCGCGTGCAAAACCATGCACCCAGTTATTCTTCCTTGAATAGGGACAAACTGACAGACATACCCTGCAACCTCTTGCATGGCTGGTAGCCACCGAGTTCCATATTGTAAAACACTTGTTCTGATCAATCTTCCATCTCCTGTAACCGCGCACTACCGTTTCCGCTTTATCAGTGAAGGCGATGGCTCCGCTGGGACACTCATCAGCACATATTTTGCATTTTTCACAAAAGCGGCTGACGCCAATGTCAATGGGTTTGTCCGCTTCAAGCTGTATATCAGTGGTAATGGCAGCAAGCCTTGTGTTGGCTCCCAGTTCCGGTGTTATAAGTATACCGTTTCTTCCCTGTTCACCCAGACCCGCATCAATAGCCAGGGGTGGCATTACCAGGTCATAAGATGTCGGAGGCACATGAGACCTTGCCGAATAGCCCAGTTGCTTCAGGAAAACTTCCATCTTGCCAGCTATAAATCTAAGTTTTGAATAGGCATCATAGGAAGTGCCGTATGTGGGATTTGCATACATTGAATCCCATTCATGGGGAACGGCTATCACAATAGCGTATTTCCAGTGTGATGGCACTTCATAATCCTCCCTGCCCACTCCCCTGAGACTTCCCTGGTAAACCCACTCTTTTTTGACTTTCGCTATTCCTGCAAGTGAGGCACCGAAGCTGTAACATATCTTTTTAATGAGTTCAGATCCATGAGCCGGCGATTTAAGCTCAAGCCTGATTTTATTAACTCCCCTGAAATCAGATTCCTCAGGCCGGCCCCGGGGTTCCGCCGGGAATGAGCCCCTTCCCCGTATTGGGCTTGAATGAGCCGTTGACCACGCATCCGCAATAAAATATTTATCGCGGTACTTCTCCCAGCTGGCTTTCTGCTCCCTTCCCTTCTCCATGGCTTTCATAAACTCGTCCAGTGCACCGGGATTATCCCTGTAATACCCTTGTAAATGTGAAGGCAGGGCATCTATCCCGTCGGCAGGCTTCCATTTGGGTTCTTCTCCACCCCGTGAAAACATCAGTCGTGACAACTCACCGTTACGTTTGAAGATATCCTCCACGGCCGTTATCCTTAACGGTTCGCCTTCCCTGATATAGGTAGGTTTTTCAGCAAAGAACGGTTTCCTGTTAAAGAACTGATCTTCACCATAGGCTGTCCGGCCATAACCGGTGTAACTATCCTTGTCGGCACCCGCCGAATAACCTGCGCCGGCTGCTCCTGCAAGGGAAAGTGCCCCGCCAGCCAGTCCCGCCGACTTAATAAATTTTCTGCGATCAATTTTAATCATAAAGCAGCATTATTTTAATACATTTGTCAAATATATCCGAAATATAGTTACAATTGCAACTAATTGCTATGTTTATTGACATCTATTGATAAAGAGATTATAATGTATGAGTTTAACAAATCACTTGGCAGGTTAAGTCAGCAGGTATCAAAGTCGCTGGGAGCAAGGCTGGAGGAAAAGTTCAGGTCAGCAGGTATAACAATGAACGGGGCACAGTGGAGCATCCTGTCAATGCTTCAGCAATCGGATTGTGTCACACAACAATGTATAGGTGCCACGCTTAAGATGGATAAGGTTACTCTGACAAGGGCAGTCAACGCCCTTGAGAAGCAGGACTACCTCACACGCTCACCATTGAAAGATGACCGCAGGATAAATGAAATAAGCTTAAGCGAAAGAGGAAAGGAAATATATGCCATCCTGGCCCCCCTTGCTGAGGCAACGCTCGGGGAGGCCTTTGCAGGTATAGATAAGCAGGAAGCCAGGATCATGATGGAGACACTGGACAAAGTTTATAATAATCTGCACGGTAGTATTTAATATTATTCTGTACCCTGAGCTTTGAGTCGTTCGGGGTGAACAAAGGAAAAATCACCTGTTCTGATCATTTCCAGTGTCTGTTCAATTGTCGGGCGATCGCCCCAGTATGTGCCGTAATAAGCAAACCTGACTGTGCCGGTTTTGTCAATAATAACGGTAGCAGGCCTGTTAATAAACTCAGAATGAACTGCAAAAGTCAGGGGGTCAGCCCCATAAACAGCAGCAAGCGCTCCGGCGTGGTCCACAAGGTGAGGCCAGCCTATCTTACTGGTATAGGCCTCTTTAAACGAGGTGTCGGAAAACCAGTACGCAGGGTCAAGTTCCTTACCAACCATTACCCTTGACCTGTACAGGTCGTGTGTTTCAAGGGTGAACATACGTATATTTTCCTTTGTGAATTCATCCTGAATCTCCATAAGGTCATGAAACTCACCATGACAGACCGGACACCAGTCGGCAAAAACCCATATCAGAACCACCCATTCCTTTTCACGGAAAGAACTAAGCTGCCATTCCTTTCCTTCTGTATCCTTAAGAATAAAGTCAGGGGCGGTCATTCCCGTCCTGACGGTCTCAAATGAGGATTCATCCAGCCCTATCCATGCCTGCCTGTTCTTTTCCGTGACACCCATCCCCTTTTCTATCTGGTCGATTGACAGTTCACACTGGTGGCGAACATCAGGGGCAGGATCATTCTCAAGCCTTTCACGCAATAAGCCTAACGAAGATTTTGATACAATCTGACCAAGGGCAGTAACAGCCTGGGATCTGACAATGGGATTATCATCATTCCTAACCACATCCTCCAGTTGAGAAACAATTGATTTATCCCCAAAAATCCCAAGGGCCATTGCACTTACCTGTCTGACATACGGTGAATTATCTATGAGTCCCGCCGCAATATCACCGGCATGTCCTTTGCCAGCTCTTACAAGATCCCTTACTGCCAGCAGCCTTATTTTCCAGTCCGTATCATTCAGGTCTGCCACACCTGCCACATTCAGATCCCTGTCATAAGTCATTGTGTTATTTTTTGCAAGTGGATGAAAAGGATGTTCCCTGACAGTATTAAAAATTATATCAATTTCTTTCATAGATTCCGGCTTATTTATATCCTGGCAAAATAGATTATATGATAGTACAAATATTACGCAACAACTTATCAGTACTTTCATTTCTTCATTGTATTAGTTACACTACAAAGCTAAGCATTTGCTTAGTATAAAAAACAATCATTAACAATTTGTTTTTAAAATATATTTTAATCAGGTCTTCCAAAGAGGAAAATAAGACAAAGTTCATATATTAAGATACCAGCTGGTTGTCAGCTTTATAAATTGTCTCAGTGCAATACGGTCATTTTCAAGTGCAAAAGGTTTCAGTGATGAGAGGGGCAGTACAGCTCCCTTCCATGAATCGCTTATTATCCATTCACCCGTGTTGAGTGCCGGCAGTCCATGGTATTCAATTTCCCCTTCGCCTGGGTACGCTGCAATATAAAAATAAGGAGACCCTCCAATCTTATCCTCCATGGCAAGTCCGAATCCCAGTCCTGTACCGCCCACGGTATTTACATAGATACCCGTATCGAAGTGATGAGGCCATATCCGTATCTCACTTTCACCCTGTATAAACCCGAGCAGTTCAACAGCTGCACTATTGGCCAGTCCCCTGTATTGTGACCATATGGCAGTTCCCCCGGGTGTAAGCTCCGGGATTATTTCTTTCGTTTCCGGGTAAGCAGGGATTTCATAATGCATTTGGTCTTTCAGTTCAAGCGGATCAAGTCCGGTTTTTGCAAGGCTGTTCCGAATATCTTCTTCAACAGCAGAACCCGGTCTTCCTGCCAGTGGTATTGTATACAACCTGCTAAATAATTCATCCAGCCATATCAGTGCCAGCGGTGCTAATTCAATTGCAGGAAGATATTTCCTAAGTCCTGATTGTATCCATCTTCCTGTCACACGGTTCCCGATGCTGTCAAAGCCAAGGTTTGTATGGCTGTCATCGTCTTTCTGATCCAGGTATGATTTGCTTATCCGCGCCAGGTACTGGCTGACAGTATGCATCACCCTGTCTGTTCTGTTATATTCATTGATAATCATTATTGTAGTTTTTTATTGTTTAGAGGGACAATTAACAGACCCGTATGAGCAGAACACGCAGCAATCGCCATGTTCTGGTTTCAGGATAGTGTGACAGGCTGTACATTCATATAAGAACTGGCAACTATCCAGGGGCATCTCTTCAGCCTGCCTGTGACCGCACTCAGACATTCAATAATTGATAATATCTCTTTATCCATTATGATTCTCCTTTAATTTGCTATGTTATTAAATCCTTATAATCTGTATTATCATAGTAATTAACAATATACCTCCTATTATCCTGTTTATATTCAGCGCAATGATCTGCCATTTGTCAAGCAGCCTTTCACCTGATAATGCATAGATGTAAAGCACCAGCATTTTACCGGAAAATATCCCTGTAATAAAGGAAATAATTCCGGGCACACGAACAGGAAAAGATACAGACGACTGTAATACTGCAACAGCTATGATCCAGTATAATAATACCTGTATACTTATAAGGTTAAACATAGCACCTCTCAGGAAATACGACTTCCCTGATTTCCCATCCTGCTTCTTTGCTTTTCCCTTCATTATAAAGAACAAACCTGCTGCTCCAAGCAGGATAATGATAAAATAACGAATTATAGTGTTATTATCCACGTAATTTTGAATAACCGTCCCTGCAAGTATTGCCACAAGGCCGTACAGTATTTCCACAATACCCGCACCGGCAGCAACTTGCAAGGATTTTATTTTACCCTCCCTGTATGCAATGTCTACAACGCTAAGGTTAACAAGTCCAAATGGTATGGCACCTCCCATAGTGATCAGTAAGCCGGCTATATATGCTGTTAAAAGGTTCATATTAACTAATAATTTAATACCGGAAGGATCATTCGCTTAGCGATCCTTCCGGTACGCGAAGTTATGCACACTCCCTTATTCTATTCCTGGCTGTACGATGCATTTATTGTCACTTCCACCGTTTCGGCGATATTTGTCGAAGGTTTTCCTTTTTTGAATGTTATCCCGTAATCGGCCAGAGTAATATTGAAAACACTGCTGACCTCTGCTTTGTCTCCATTTATGGCAAGTGTACCTGTTGCTGTAAATGGCTTTGTCACACCTTTTATTGTCATTTCACCGTCAACACTTGCATTATAGTTTCCGTCACTGCTAAAATCCACTTTATCAATATTTGT
>CAZGUR010000072.1:0-12052 GCA_964529295.1 uncultured Rikenellaceae bacterium
CCTGTGTAAAAATTATTAACCACTAATCTACATGAACAAATCACATCATGAGGTATGGGATGCCTGTCTCAGGATAATAAAGGATATTATACCATCGATTAGTTATAAGACATGGTTTGAGCCCATTGTACCCCTGAAGCTTAAGAATAATGTATTGACCATCCAGGTACCCAGCCCCTTCTTTTATGAATATCTCGAGGAACAGTATATTGATGTTCTAAGAAAAACCCTCAGGAGGGAAGTAGGTAATGATGCAAAGCTTGAGTATAATGTGGTAATGGAGAACACACAGTTCTCAAACGGCAAGCCATATACGGTCAAATATCCATCCAGCAACAAAACGGATCTGAAAAACAAACCGGTATCGGTACCTTATGAAGCGGCACAAACCTCAATAAAGAATCCTTTTGTTATACCCGGGATAAAAAAAGTACATTTTGATCCCAGGCTGAATCCTGATTATTCTTTTCAGAACTTCATAGAAGGCGATTGTAACAGGCTGGCCCGCTCAGCCGGAATAGCCGTTGCCGGTAATCCCGGCGGCACCGCGTTCAATCCGCTGATGATATACGGTGATTCAGGACTGGGCAAGACCCACCTGGCACAGGCCATAGGCATACAGGTTAAGGAAGATTTTCCGGAAAAGGTGGTTCTGTACGTAAATGCCAATAAATTTCAGACACAGTTTGTAGAGTCAATAAGAAATAATAATAAAAACGACTTCCTGCATTTCTACCAGATGATAGACGTGCTTATACTGGACGATGTGCATGAATTTGCGGGAAAGGAAAAGACACAGGATACTTTCTTTCATATCTTCAACCATCTGCATCAAAGCGGCAAACAACTGATACTCACCTGTGACCGCCCCCCCGTCGAACTGCAGGGTATGGAGCAGAGGCTGCTGTCAAGGTTTAAGTGGGGCCTGCTGGCCGACCTGCAGAAACCTGATTACGAAACAAGGCTGGCCATACTCAAGAAAAAAGCTTACAACGATGGCATTGTGCTTGATGATGAAATATTTGAATACCTGGCTGCCAATATTGCCAATAATATAAGGGAGCTGGAGGCAGTGCTTATCTCTCTTTATGCCCAGTCAACGCTTAACAGGAAGGAGATAACCCTGGAGCTGGCAAGACAGATGATAGACAAGCTTGTCAAGCATACAACCAGGGAGATTACAATTGATTTTATACAGAAAATTGTTTGTGATTATTACAGGATACCCATAGACCTGATGCAGAGCAAGACAAGGAAGAGGGAGATAGTTCAGGCCAGGCAGGTATCCATGTTCTTTAGCAAAAACATGACAAAAGCATCCCTGGCAAGTATAGGATCACAGATAGGCGGCAAGGATCATGCTACAGTGTTGCACGCCTGCAAGACAGTCAATAACCTGATTGACACTGATAAACATTTCAGGAGCCAGATAACTGAAATAGAAAAAAAGATTAAGGTATAGTATGGATCTTTCACATCTTAAGGAGGAGTTTTTTAAACTGTATGGTAACAGGAAGGATGAGCCTGTTGTTTTTTTTAGTCCGGGCAGGGTAAACCTTATAGGCGAGCATACAGATTATAATAATGGTTTTGTATTCCCCTGTGCCCTGAATTACGGTACCTACCTGCTTGTCAGAACAAGAAAGGATAAACGCCTGCTGCTTAACACTCTGAATTTTGAGTTCACAGCATCCCTGAGCATTGATAATATAGAGAAAGACAGTGAGGGCCGCTGGGTCAATTATCCCCTTGGTGTAATAGCAGGTTTTATTAAAAGAGGTATATCACCCGGTGGTATGGAAATGCTTTTTTACGGTGACATACCCAATGGAGCCGGACTATCATCATCGGCATCAATAGAGATGGCCACTGCCATTGCTGTAAACCAGCTAAGCGGTGATAAGCTGACAGTCCTTGATCTTATTAAACTAAGTCAGGAGGCCGAAAACACATTTGTAGGTATGAACTGCGGCATAATGGACCAGTTTGCCGTTGGCATGGGTCGTAAAGACAAAGCCATACTTCTTAACTGTGATAATCTTGATTATGAAGAAGTGCCATTTGTTCTTGATGATTACCGTCTTATTATTTGCAATACAAATAAAAGAAGAGGGCTTACCGACTCAAAATATAATGAGAGGAGATCTGAATGTGAGCAGGCCGTAAGCTACCTGAACAAAAAAATAAATATACGTCACCTGAGTGAACTGAACATCGATGATTTGCAGCTGCTTGACGAGCTTATACCCGATAACATCATAAGAAAAAGGGCCAGGCATGTCATAAGCGAGAACTACAGGGTTCTGCAGGCTGTAGATGTACTTAAAAAAGGTGATATCACCAGCTTTGGACGCCTTATGAATGAGTCTCATGCATCTCTGCGGGATGATTACGAGGTAACGGGAAAGGAACTTGACATTCTCAGTGACGAAGCCAGAAAGATAAACGGAACAGCCGGCAGCAGGATGACAGGTGCAGGCTTTGGCGGATGCACGGTAAGCATTATAAGGAAGGAAGAGACAGATTTATTTATTGAAAGACTGGGTAAAGCCTATAATGAGGCAACGGGACTGACAGCCGACTTTTATCTTCCCACCATTGAAGGTGGTGCAAGGCAGATCAAATCACTTTAAATCCCTTACGCAGCGGAATCCGACTGTGGCACTGCGATCAAAGCCCGGTGACACAAGCAGTAACATCTGTGTCATATCCAGCGCTTGAGGTCCCCCACTCACATACCACCAGCTTGAACTTGGGTTGTAATAGCTTCCGCCACGCATAATAAGGAAATAATGACTGCCATTATCATAAATATCACCGGTCATCTGCCATACATTACCAACCATGTCCATCACTCCATAGGGACTCTCTCCCTTAATGAAAGCATTAACAGGTGTAAGCCTGTCAAATGAATTATTGCATTTCGTGCCATGGAAATCATCACCCCAGGGCCACTTACGGCCATCGGTCCCCTGTGCTGCCAGCTGCCATTCAGTCTCGGTGGGCAGCCTCTTCCCTGCCCAGCTTGCATAGGCCCGGGCATCCTCAAGACTGATATTTACAACCGGATAATCAGCCTTCCCCGGTTCAAAGTTTCCCTGATTCCAGTTTCTAAGATAGTTAACCGTATCCCCGGGATAATAGCCCGTCTCACTTATAAACCTGTAGTACTGTTCATTTGTAACAGGGTACTTATCAATAAGAAAAGAATCTATTTTATGAATGCTGTCCGGATCATTTCCGGGATATGGAATAAAATCTTCATTGGCAGACAGCCCGTAGCTGAAGCTGGCAGCCGGCACCAGCACCATGTCATCCGGATATTTACCGCTGTGAGGCTCAGTACGCTCCACTCTGCTTATCAGCCATGGCTCACCACCCTTAAATTCCACCACTGCCTCATCAGACAATATATCCTCATTAAACAATTGCACTATTATCTTTCCCTCATAATCAGGAAATATCCCCGAAATATGCAAGCCTACACTATCCCCTATTACCGTTTCGAAGGCATCAGAGCTGTACGACGGTCTTGTATTCCATACCCTGAGCAAGCCCGGCATCCTGCTGCTGATATAAAGTGAATCCTTCACGATATCAAGGTCCAGAAGCCTGGGAAAACGAGCTATACAGTCAATACTTCCTTCCAGCCTCGTGTTTCTCAGATCATCGTGATATGGCCTGGTATTAACATTTACATAATAGCCGTCATCTTTTCTGACAGTTCGAAGGGCTTCGTGGTGCCACAGGCTCACATAATGGTGGGTGTTCTCTTTCTGAACTTTCAGCAGTGGTTCATTATAAGCTCCGGGATACATATTCAAAACGGTATATATGGTTTTGTCCGCTGCCTGCCACCTGTTAATATGCAGCCTGTCCCGGCCGCTATCATACAGTGGCACCCAGTCAGTATCCAGAAAGGCATCACTGTTCTCCCTGAGTATCATTAATGTAGCTGCCAGAAAATCATAATCCTTATCAATCTGATGATAGCGCCCGGGCCTGTACAGGTTAAGCTCGGTACCCTGTCCGTTAAAAAAAGAGACAGCTATCTCACGGTGAAGGGGAGCCTCACCCACATCACAGACTCTGAAGATGGCAAATTCAGGCTTTATTATCCTGTTGAGATTCAATTCGGGGGCCATGAAAATAGCATTATGCACCCTGCCGGCAACTATACCGGGCATATCCTTTGTCACAGCCATCCCTTCCGAATACATTATCACTCCTTCCCTTACACTGTCAGCCGCCGCCTGTAATTCATAGCTTGAGCTGCCACGTGTATCCAGCACCACTCCATCGGCGCCAATCTCTTTTATCAGCCTGGCCATGCCTTGATAAGGATTCTCCTGCCTGGTGCTCCTGTCCCATGGATTATAGGCTATAAAAAACTTTGTTCCTTCCTGTCTTGACATAGCAGCAAAACTACTGAGCTGATCTGTTCCGCCCGGCAGGTCATCGTACAGGTCCCACTGGTTGCGCCTGTCTACACCCAGGCGGGGCCATGTTGGCCATATACCATATATATCAAGCTTACCGAAACGCTCATTAAACTCTTTCAGCTGCTGCCCGTATCGGTAGCTGCCTTTAAACCTGTCATAGAATGACTTATCCCAGGCAAACTGCAGGGCCGCAAAATAACTCTTCCTAATCCATTTCAGGTCCTCCCTCTCATACAGGCTGTTATCAAAATCAGCCAGGTCGTATAAATACCTGTCGCGGAACACCAGCTTCAAACCCTCCTGCCAGCTACCGGTAAAAACATCACCGTAAAGATCAAAGGAAACTTCAGTCCCGGGTGGCAGCAGTGTGCTGTACCGGCGGATAACAGCTCCCTTATTATTCCCCCTCCTTGCAAGACAGACAAATGACTTTTCTTCTTCCAGCTCCTTCACAGTAAAGCCCAGTTCCCATGCATTATCAGGAAGTATGACCCTTAAGGGCTCATAAGTTGGACGATGAAGGTAGGCCCTTGCCAGATCCCATGGTCCTTTGCCGGTGATATATACATTATCTTCATTTTCACCAAGAGGCAGAACATTGCTGATAGCAAGGGTATCTGAGCCCTCATTCCTGAAGTTAATCCTGCCACGCCATCCGGGGTGACCGCCCCCGAAAGATGTAAATGACACATTCAGGGAATTATCAAAGTTCATCATAAATCTTGTTCCGGCCAGGATAACATTCACATCGCTCGAAAGATAATAGCTGCCGTCCAGCTCAAAACTGAATACCGGCAGGGACAGGTTACGGCCCAGTTCATCATTATTATCAAGAATAAGTTTTTCTATATTCAAACCCTCACGGGTTGAAAGTCCAAGATTTTCAAGTGACTGGCAGTCAGTTGGCTGCCATGGCACAAGAAACAAAAATACTGCAATAAAATACCATCTACCCATCTCTTATGTTTAATAATAAGCTGATTATTAAAAAATAAAACTGTCTTTATAAAACTTTTTATACCTGCATCCGTAAATATAGATGTTGTTATTAATATTTAATTAAAATATTTGTACTTTTAATTAACTTAGTGCAAAAATTAAACCGCAAATTAAAACTATGAAGTACCTGAAGTACTTACTAATTATATTTATTGCTGTTCTGATGTCCTCCTGCCTGGCTTCACGACAGAACCCCTATGCCAAGAAGAAACGGAACTCACATGTCAGTACAACACAGCTGGGCAGGAATAAATATTTTTTCTCAAGCTCATACCAGAAAAAGCTTAAGCGAAGCTACAGAAAGAAACGTGAGTAATGTTTATTACTCAGAAATCGACAGCCAGACCGTCATAAGCCAGGAAAACACTGGCAGGTAATTCACGTGAAACTTCTTTATGCAGCCCCATCTGGTGACTTATATGGGTAATAAATGCCTTCCTTGGAGATATCTCATCAATAAGCTGCAGTGCCTCCCTGAGGTTAAAATGAGATATATGCTTCTCTTTTCTCAGCGCATTAACCACCAGGTACTTAACCCCTATAAGTTTATTCCTGTTATCCGCTGAAATATAGTTGGCATCGGTAATATAAGCAAAATCACCAAAACGAAATCCATAAACAGGCAACCTGTAATGATACACCCTCACGGGCACTATCTTCACACTGCCTGCCCGGAAGGGCTCATCCCCTATTGTTATCAGGTTCATCTGCGGCACCCCAGGATATTTATTCTCGGCAAAAACATATGGATAAGTTCTTTTTATTGCGCCCTGCACCCTCTCATCCGAATAAATATCAATGGGTTTCTTGCTTATATAATTAAATGCCCTCACATCATCCATCCCGCCGATATGATCCTTATGCTCATGTGTCAGCAATATGCTTTTAAGGGTCTTAACACCTGCCCTGAGCATCTGCTGCCTGAAATCCGGACCTGCATCAATAACTATATTCTGATCTTCCGTTTCAACAAGAAGGGATGTTCTTAGCCTCTTATCCCTTTCATCCTGCGATCGGCATGCAGGGCAATCACATGCTATAACAGGCACGCCCTGTGAAGTCCCGGTACCTAAAAATGTTATTCTCACAACTGGCTTTTTAATACTTCAAAATAAGTCAAAAAAATCCGTTTTTAAAACGCAGCCGCTCAGCTTAGCGGTATTTTTAGTATTTTCGGGCAAAACACAATACAGTGAACGGAAAACTTTACCTTATACCTGTCACACTTGGATCGCCCGATTATAATTACGTAATACCAGCCGGGGTGTTAAGTATCATCAGATCACTCAGGGTTTTTATTGTTGAGGATATACGCAGTGCGCGCAGGTATCTCCGACTTACCGACCCCTCCTTCCCCATCGACGATTGTGAATTTATGCTACTCAACAAGCATACCCCACCCGCTGATATTGATGCAATGTTCTTATATATAAGGGAAGGCAAGGATACAGGCCTGATGAGCGAAGCAGGCGTACCCGGCGTTGCCGATCCGGGATCGGACCTGGTAAGGACAGCCCATGAGAACAATTACAGGGTAGTGCCTTTAAGCGGTCCTTCTTCTGTCTTTCTTGCCCTTATGTCATCCGGACTCAACGGGCAGAATTTTGCTTTTAACGGTTACCTGCCTGTTGACAGGCCGGGAAGGGTCAGGGAGATAAAAAGGCTTGAAAACCTGGCCCGCAAAGGACAGAGCCAGATATTTATGGAAACACCCTACCGTAATATAAAAATGATGCAGGACCTTACAGATACACTGGGCGATAACAGCCTGCTGTGTGTAGCTGCCAATATAAGCCATCCTGATGAGATGATTATGACACTGCCGGCATTTGAATGGAAAAGAAGGGGCCTGCCTGATATCAATAAGAAACCCGCTATCTTTATTATTGGGTGATTCCGGCTTTGATTATTGACTGTTAACACCTTTTGTTGCCTGGTGATGTCTGCCCGGCTAACAGTCAACATTTGTACGTCTTCATCTGATTTTTGTATTATTAAACATGATATAAGCAAAGGGCAGAGTGGATTCTTTTTAATAAATTGCCAGTCTAATAATTAAATCCTAAGACTAATGTTAGTAAAAAAAGCATCAATTTCTTTATTATTAACGGGCCTCTTGCTTATCAGCCAGGCCCAGGAGGTCGATATGGACCTGTTTCACGGTATTAAACCCAGGAATATTGGTCCGGCAGGCATGAGCGGCCGTGTAACGGCTATAGCCGTGGACAATAAAAACACCGAGGTTTTTTATGTAGGAACAGCTTCGGGCGGTTTATGGAAGACAAGCAGCGGGGGCATAGATTTTGAACCCGTATTTGACGATCAGGAAGTAGCTTCAATAGGAGCCCTGGCCATAGACCCGCTTCGCCCTGATATTATCTGGGCCGGAACAGGTGAGGGAAACCCAAGGAACAGTGTAACAGGAGGCTATGGTATATATAAAAGTCTGGATGCAGGTAAAACATGGGAGCTGTCGGGACTGGAAGAGACAAGGCATATCCACAGGATACTGATAAATCCTGATAACAGCGATATAGTATATGCCGGGGCTATTGGCAGTCCATGGGGACCAAACAGTGAAAGGGGACTGTACAGGTCTACCGACGGTGGTGATTCATGGGAGCAGATACTGTTTACCAATAACAGATCCGGTGTTGCAGATATGGTAATGGACCCTGAAAATCCCGATAAAATACTGGTAGCCATGTGGGATCACCAGCGATGGCCATGGTTTTTTACCTCGGCCAGTGAGGGATCAGGGCTTTATCTCAGTCTCGATGGCGGCGACTCATTTAAAAAGATAACGGAAGGCCTGCCTGAAAAGACAGGAAGAATGGGACTGTCAATAGCCAGGAGCAGGCCGGATTATATTTATGCCTATGTTGAATCAGAGACAAATGCAATATACCGCTCCACAGACGGAGGCTTCAGCTGGGAAAAAAGGGGAACGGAAAATATCGGTGACAGACCGTTTTATTATGCAGAGATACATGTTGACCCATCAAACGAAAACCGCCTGTATACCCTTTACTCAAGGGTGAGGGTGAGCGAGGACGGAGGACTGACCTTTCCCCGGGAGATAGCAGCCAGTGTGCATCTCGACCACCATGCCTGGTGGATAAACCCTGACAACCCCAAACATATGATTGACGGCAATGACGGAGGCATGGCAATCACCTGGGATATGGGTAAGACATGGCGGCATATAACCAACCTGCCGCTGGGACAGTTCTACCATATCGCGGTTGATAATGAAAGACCCTATAATGTTTACGGCGGATTGCAGGATAACGGTTCATGGCGCGGACCGGCATATACATGGACCAACGGGGGGATAATAAATGAATTCTGGGACTTCCTTATCGGAGGTGATGGTTTTGATGCCCTCCCGGTGCCGGGCGATTCGAGATACTGCTATGCACAATCGCAGCAGGGTAACCTGCAGAGGATAGATCTGCTGACAGGAGACGGCACAGGTATCAAGCCGGCAGCAGAGGGTGATGAAAGGTTACGTTTTAACTGGAATTCAGCACTTGCCCAGGATCCTTTTGATAATAATACAATCTATTTTGGCAGCCAGTTTGTTCATAAAAGCACAGACCGGGGTGACAGTTGGGAGAAGATTTCCCCCGACCTTAGCACTGATGACCCTGAGAAACAGAAGCAGAGGGAAAGCGGAGGACTCACCATTGATGCCACAGGGGCTGAGAATCACTGCACACTGCTGGCCATAGAACCAAGTCCGCTGAAGGAAGGACTCATATGGGCAGGCTCGGACGACGGTAAACTGCATATCACTCAGGATGGCGGCGAAAACTGGAAAGATGTAAGCGCTAACATCAAAGGAATGCCCGCAAATTCATGGATTGCACAGGTAACAGCATCGGAGCATAATGAAGGGGAGGCATTTGTTGTGGTCAATAACTACAGGCTGGGTGATTACAGCGCATACCTTTTCAGAACAAGCGATTACGGAAAATCATGGAAACAGATAATTGATGATAATGATGTATGGGGCTATGTTCTGTCATTTATACAGGACCCTGTGGTGCCTGAGCTTATGTTTGCCGGTACGGAATACGGACTTTATGTGAGCTTTGACGGCTCGGAAACATGGAATAAGTGGACCGTGAATTATCCCACCGTATCTACATATGATATGGCCCTGCAGAAAAGGGAAAACGACCTGGTAATAGGCACCTTCGGTCGTGCCATATGGGTTATTGATGATATAGTGCCCCTTAGGGAGCTGGCACGAAGCAAAACGAATCTTCTTGAAAGTGAGCTGGTGATGTTCCCGGCACCGGAAACCGTTATGGCAGAAACAAAAAACCTGCCGGGATATTACTTCAGGGCTGATGCCCTGTACGAAGGTGATAATAAGCCGCGTGCAGCAATGATATCTTTTTATTCAGGTATGGATAATAATGATAAGGAAAAGCTGAACTTATTTGTACTGGATGATAATGGTGATACCCTGAGAACCATGGAAACGGAGTATAAAAAAGGCTTTAACAGGGTATTATGGGACTTTACCATGGATCCGCCCGAGATACCGGGTATGATAGCAGACGATAATGGAGGAAGGAACCGCTATTACAGGTATCGCAGGGGTGCCAGGGTGCTTCCCGGAAACTACAGGCTCAGCGTAGCAGGGAACGGTGTCAGCTCATCATCTGATATTAAGATAAGCAATGACCCCAGGATGCCCGAACCTGATATAGATGCAATTAAAGCAAACAGGGCCAGGGCTCATGACCTGCAGTCCAGGATCAAGGATTATAACAAAAAATACGCAAGCTTTACCGCTATGAGGAAAAGTCTTACGAAGATGAATGAACTGATATCTGATGATATGCCCTTCGCAGACAAGCACAAAGAAGTGTACGACTCTGTAAACAAGGCATATATCAAGATCATTTCATCCCTTACGGACAGAAGGGAAGGATTAGTAAGGGATATGTACGGGATAAATGTTCTCTATACAGCCACAGCATCCCTGACCGATTCACAGGAGAAATCCGTGACGGATGCCCTGGAGGCCATGGATAAGGCTGAAAAGATGATTGATACTTTTATTGAGGAAGAGTGGACAAGGTATACCGGCTTTTTCAGGGATAATAATATAACGCTGGATAAAATACTGGAATAGGATATGGCAGAAGGTCCCGGGTTCACCGGGATCCTGTCCTGTCACTTAACGGCCCGGACCGGGATATACATCTTCGAGTTTAATGGTATAAATAAGGGGTGTATATCCTGGTATACCATATGTACCTGCGCTGCCGTAAGCCAGCGTGCTTGGTATAATAAGCATAGCCTCCCCTCCTTCTTTCATATATGTCAGGCCTTCATCCCAGCCCTCAATGACATAAGCGATTCCCAGGACAAAACGGAAAGGCTCATCCTGTGTATTATCGGCAAAGATACGGCCGTCAAGGAAAGTACCCCTGTAATACACCTCCACAGTATCACCGGCAACAGGTTGGTGTCCAGTACCCTCAATGATTTCAACATAATACAATCCGCTCTCTGTGGGTTCAACATCTATATTGTTGGCATCAAGAAAGTCCTCTATCCTTGCCAGTTCATCTTCGTCAATCTCCTGGTTCTTAAAACAGGATGTCATCCCTGCTGCAATTATTATTACAATGAATATTGCCAGCACCTGTTCAATTCTTTTTCTCATAATTATCTTTTGCTATTATAATCTTTACACCCTCTTATCAAAAACCATGCTAATATTCACTAATCAACATCAACAACCCTGATCTCATAAACAAGAACGGCCCTGGAAGGCACTTTTTTATCATCACCCATCAATCCGTAAGCCATGTAAGAAGGCAAAATAAGCGTTGCTTCAGAGCCTTCATCCAGTAGTCTTACACCTTCATTAAGTCCTGCCGGCACATCCGACCTGCCAGGCTCAAATTCCATCATTCCATCCCTTTCGGATGTATAGAGTATGGTACCATCCAGCAGGCTGCATGTATACTCAAGCCTGACATGAGATCCATCACTGATACGGCCCGTATCAGCGGCTGTTGCACTAAGCCATAAACCGGTAGAGGTCTCCTTCATATCAAGACCCTTCCGCTCAATATACCTGATTATCCTTTCACGGTCCTTTATCTGGAGCTGGCGATTGATTTCCGTAAGCTGTCCGGCACTTATCTTTTCTGAGCCTGCAGGTTCCTGCCGGCCACCCCCACAGGCTGCAGACAATAGCAGAACCAGTAAAAATGAACAACAATTAATAATTTTCATATCAGCCTTCTTATTTCTTCCTTAACTCCTTTATACCGGCAACGAGTTCCTCAAAGTAAGCCCGGCACTCCTCCATTGTACCGTCAAACCTTCCGCCCGAAGCATTCCTGTGACCACCTCCTTTAAAATACTTTACCGCTATCCTGTTAACATTGAAGTCACCTTTTGATCTTAACGACACTTTAACATGATCTTTCTTTTCAATAAAAAGGGCAGACATAATAATATCTTTTACCGAAAGAGGCAGATTGACAAAACCTTCTGTATCACCAACCTCATGCTTAAACCGTGCCAGGTCATCCCTCCCCAGGTAAATATAGGCTGCAGAACTTTCACCAAGGTAA
>CAZGUR010000072.1:12062-13379 GCA_964529295.1 uncultured Rikenellaceae bacterium
CTTGCCCTGCAATCTCAGCCTGTTAACAGAATAGTTATCATATATCCTGGATGACACCTTATCCCTGTCAAGACCACTGTCAAGCATAAGGGCCACATTCCTCAGGGTGTCCCCGTTAAATGTACCGTAGCTGAAATTACCGGTATCCGTCATCATTCCCACATAAATGGGTTCAATAAAATCCTTATCAATAAAAAACTCCCCTTCAATATTCTTTATAAGTGTAAAGATAAGCTCTGCAGTGGAGCTGAAGGAGGGTTCGGAAATCAGCAGGTCAGTATCCGCATCCGGATCGGGATGATGATCAATAAGTATTTTTTCTGCCCCAGAGCTGATTATTGCATCCTTAAGTCGCCCCGACCTGTCAATATTATTGAAATCCAGCATAATAATAAGATCAGCTTCTCTTATATATCCTGACGCCTTATCATGTGCAGTCTTGCCAATTACTATTGATTCACTGTCCTTCATCCACATAAGGAAGCCCGGGATTTCATCCGGACTGATCATCACCGGAGATTTACCCCGCCACTGAAGATAACGGTGCAGTCCAAGCATGGAGCCAATGGCATCTCCATCGGGATTATAATGACTTAGCAACACTATATTAGTGGCTGCATTCAATAATTCCGATAATTGTTTATTATATTTACCTGTGTTATTTCTCATATCATCAAACTAATTTTCAAATATAGGAATTAATAGTCTGACTTAAATATCTGATTATGCATAATGAATTCACCTTCGCTTTTATAAAACCCAATGCAGTAAAAAATAAGAAAACGGGGCCCATCCTTGCAATGATCAATGAATCAGGATTCCGTCTGGCTGCAATGAAGATGATACAGCTATCAGATGTCCAGGCACGCACATTCTATGCAGTGCATTCTGAAAGACCATTCTTTGACGAGCTTGTGAAGTTTATGTGCTCTGGTCCGGTTGTAGCTATGATACTATGCCATGATAATGCTGTTGAAGAATTCCGAAAACTGATAGGTAACACCGACCCACTGAAAGCTGATCAGGGGACCATAAGGAAAATATTTGCAACATCGGTACAGATGAATGCCGTGCATGGTTCTGACAGTCCGGATAACGCCAGGAAGGAAGCTGCCTTCTTCTTTTCAGAATTCGAAAGGTTCTACTCCTGATTTAATTAATGCATTAACAGGGTACATCATTTCAATTCCACCTCCACGGACTTATTCCCTGCTTTCCTGGATTCATAATCTATCACCACCTTTCCTTTCCCGCTTAGCAGAAACTGGTATTCAACCTTGTCGAATCCCGGCACCTGGCAAAAATGTATTTCAGGCT
>CAZGUR010000073.1:0-9808 GCA_964529295.1 uncultured Rikenellaceae bacterium
TACATATCTTTTGGTATACATACAAAATTAGCAGAATTAGGGCAAAAAGGAAACCCGGACTCAATATTGTTTATATCCCGGTGGTAATAATATTAATACAGTACAATCAGGCGGGATAAGAAATATTTCAATTATCTTTATCTTTTAATCAATACCATGGGGCAGATAATATTTTGGATTTATTATCTTGCTGGTATTTAATCTGTTAATAGATATGGCGTACAGAATTCTTATAGTTGATGACGAGCTTGATGTCAGGGAGATACTGATGTTTAATCTTAGGTCGGAGGGATATGAAGTAGACAGTGCAGGATCCTCAGAGGAAGCACTGCCACTGGACCTTGGTATATATGATCTTTTTATCCTGGACGTAATGATGGGTAAGATGTCTGGTTTTAAGCTTGCTGATAAAATAAGGAATGAGCTTAAAATAAAGAAGCCCATTGTCTTTCTGACAGCAAGGGATGCGGAGAACGATATGCTCACAGGTTTCAGTCTGGGTGCCGATGACTATATACGCAAGCCTTTCTCAGTCGTGGAATTAAAAGCCAGGGTTAAGGCTATTCTTGCAAGGAGCAGGGAGGATCAGGAGAATGATCAGAGTATCAGGATGGCCTCACTTGATATTGATACTTCCAGGAAGGAAGTTAAATCGGACGGCAGGGTTATACAGCTTACAAAGAAGGAATACCAGATATTACTGATGCTTGTACGAAACCCCGGACATTATATTACCCGGGAAGAAATACTGGATTCCCTCTGGTCAGATACCCTGGTAACAGAAAGAACGGTGGATGTGCATATAGCCAGGCTGAGAAAAAGGCTGGGTAAACCCGGAAATATGATAAAATCCAGAACAGGATATGGTTATTTTATTGATGAAAAGAGATCTGATTGATGCTTATTAATACCTTCAGGAACCGGATATTTACCTACTACTTCATTGTCTTCATTGTTTTTACAGTGTTTATTGTCCTGTTCCAGTATTACCGTGAAAGGGAATACAGGCATGACAGGTTTGAGGCTGTACTGGATAATGTCTCGGGCATGGTACATAATTATATAGAAAAGAACGGCCTTGCGGAGTCCGGTGATTTTGATGAACTGAATGAGCTTGTTGAGATAGTTCCGGTACCCAATGTAAGGATAACAATAATCGACAATACCGGTATGGTGCTGTTTGACAGTGACGTAAGCGATTATGAAAGGATGGAGAATCATATAGCCAGGCCGGAGGTTAAACAGGCACTCAGCTCTGAAAGCGGCTCATCAGTGAGGAGATCGGCCTCCACCGGCAAGAAATATTTTTATTATGCCTTTAATTTTGATGATTACCTGACCAGGACGGCCGCTGAATATACTTTTGAGCTTAAATCAATCCTCAGGATTGATAAATTATTCCTGCTGGTTATTATTATTCTTTTTGCCGCAGTATGGGCTGCCCTTATATATATCAATGAGAGAATGGGCTCATCGGTGAAACAGTTAAAAAATTTTGCCGCCAGTGCACTTGAGAACAGGGAACTGGGTAATATTGATTTTCCCAGGAATGAGCTGGGCAATATTGGTAACCAGATAACAGAGATATACAGTGAGCTGAAGAAGACACGCGATGAACTTATCACAGAGCAGGAGAAGATATTCCGCCATCTGCAGACAATGGAAGAGGGTGTTGCTGTCTTTTCGGCCGGCAGGGAAATACTGGTTTCAAATACTGCCTTTATACAGAATGCAAACCTTATCTCTGATATCACACTTCAATCGCCGGAAGATGTTCTTAATGTAGAAGAGATAAAGCCTATAGTTGATTACCTCAACAAAAAAAGCAGCGAATTGAAACTGAGCATAAGCGGTGAGATACCGTACAAGGAAATTGTATGCCAGAAAAAGAACAGGTATTTTCTTATAAGGGCCAATATTTTCAAGGATAACAGTTTTGAGATCGTTATAAAGGATATTACCAAATCAGAGAAGAACAGGGTCCTTAAACAGCAATTAACCTCAAATATAGCCCATGAACTGCGCACTCCTGTTACATCCATAATAGGTTACCTGGATACACTGCTTAATACTGATATCGAGGAAAGGCAAAAGAAGCAGTTTATGGAGAGGACACGTGACCAGGCTATGAGGCTGTCTGAACTTATAGATCATATATCCGTTCTCAACAAACTGGAAGAAGGTCCCGGTTTCTATAAGATTGAGAAGGTTGCCCTGTATGATGTGGTGAAGGGGGTGGTTGACAGTATGCGGATGAAGCTTGAGTCAAAAAATATGAAGGTGGAGATAGGTATTGATAAAGACCTGCTGATCAGGGGTAACAGGATACTTATACATTCCATTTTCCAGAACCTGTTCGAGAACACCATAAACTATGCAGGGGAAAAAGTAACTATCAGTACGGTATTGCATTACGAGGATGATAATTACTATTATTTCAGGTATACCAATGATGGAAGAAGCATTCCGGAAAAACATATCCCCAGGCTGTTTGAAAGGTTTTACAGGATTGATGAAGGACGGTCGCGCAAGAAGGGGGGCACGGGACTGGGATTGGCCATAGTCAAGCATGCTGTGCAGTTTCACAGGGGACAGATATCAGTGAAAAATATTGAGGGAGGCGGACTGGAATTTCTGTTTTCATTCAGCAAGGAGCTGTAGTAACCGTAATTTCAGAATTTGATAAACTTACAATTTTTGTTATCTCTCAGATGTGCTTTGAGTATTACCTGTATATCCCTGTTAGTGGCTGCCGGCACAATACAGTCATGTAGTGCCTGAAGGCCGAATCCCATTTCATTAATATCAAAAAAGCCATAGCCGGCATACTGACCGTTTATTATCCTGATGGCCGATCTTTCTTCATCGTTCCGTCCCCGGTCAATAATGAGAAAATTATCCCTGCTGAAAACAAACTCATCCATGGCTTTCCGGGCCCTCATATTATATGATGCAGCATTTTCCTCACCCACGCAGGCTCCCCTGCATATACCTACCTGCCGGTGGAAACAGCCATTACCGGATTTGTAAAGTCCGCATAACTGCTGGCATAATTCATATTTGCTTACAAGTCCGGCAAGCCTGGCCTTTGCTTTCTCTTTTGATGTAAATACAGATAAGGCCTGCTCTTCTCCTTTTCCCGTATCCCTTATCTCAAATCTTATATACCCTTTTGCATCCGTACAGGAAAAAATACCCCAGGTAAACCCCGTTCTCCGCTGGGCCCTGTTATAAACGGGTTTGTTAAGTTTTATCTCTGCAGATTCTTTCAGCAGTGCGATAAGCTCATTGCCTGTGAGTTCAAAATCTATATCCGCTATTTCACCGCGCATCTGCATGGCCCTTTTGGAGGTATTGTTTGAAAGGTGCGACATCACCCGCTGCTGTATATTCCTGCTTTTACCCGTGTATATGAGGTCATTCTTATCATTATAGAAATAATACACCCCCGGTTCTTCAGGTAAGCTGTCAAGCCTGGCTGTATTGAGGGCAGGGTGTAGCTTCGATAATTTACTGTTGTTTATTACACTCTCCTGACCTGATTCTTTCTCCGTCTGCAGTAATAATTCAAAGAGTCTGACCGTAGCCATGGCATCACCTGAGGCACGGTGCCGGCCGTTAATCTCAATACCCAGATCCTTGCATAGTTTGCCCAGGGAATATGAGCTGTGTCCGGGCAGCAACCTCCGGCTCAGACTTACTGTGTCTATGATATTTCTTTTATATGAATAACCGAGATTCTTAAATTCCTGCCTGATAAAGGAGTAGTCGAACCTGGCATTATGGGCAACAAATATCTTGTCGCGTGTTATATCCACTATGTCTTTTGCTATCTCATAGAACATGGGTGCATCAGCCACCATCTCATTGGTGATGCCCGTAAGGCCTGTGATATAGTAAGGGATATTCCTTTCAGGGTTCACGAGGCTGCAAAATTCATCTGTTATATGCCCCTTATCATAAATAAAGATAGCTATCTCTGTTATCCTCTCTTTTCCGGGACTGCCACCTGTTGTTTCTATGTCAATTATTGCATACAATATCCATGAAAAATTGACGCTAATATATACAGTTTTTGAGTCCTGCTGAAAATATTTGTTACTTTTATAGCTTAAGAGCTAATATTATGGGTGAGTGTTACAGTAAGGTGTTTATTGAAAACGGCGAGGTATATGACTGCTCCGTATTTGATAACAGCAAGGTGTTTGAAGGCCTTGTTATATACGAGGTTATAAGATTAAGAGAGGGTATACCCATTTTCCTGGATGATCATTTTCAGAGGCTGCGCATCAGTGCCGGACTGAGTGATTACGAGCTGCTGATTGGATTTGATGAGCTCAGGGACCAGATATTGAGACTTACCGGGATAACAGATATCAGGGAAGGAAATGTTAAGGTCAGCCTGAAATATTCTGAGTCCTATACCGGTTATCTTATTTATTTTGTTGACACACATTATCCCGGACCGGAGATGTATGAAAATGGTGTAAAGGGTATCCTGTACTATGCTGAAAGGCGCAACCCGGTGATTAAAGAGTTTAATCATAAGCTCAGGTCATCCATATATACTGAGCTTATACAGGCCGGTGCCTATGAAGCACTGCTGGTAAACCGTAATGGATGCATAACAGAGGGGAGCAGGTCCAATATTTTTTTTATAAAGGGTGATACCCTTATCACTGCCCCTGACGATTGCGTGCTGGGGGGTATCACCAGGGGGAAAATACTGACTATCTGCAGGGAGGAAGAGTTCAATGTTGACTTCAGGTGCCTTCACACCGGTGAACTGAACAGTGTTGATTCCGTTTTCCTTACAGGCACATCCCCCAATGTATTGCCTTTCTGTGAAATTGAGACCTGTAAATTCAATACTGATGACAGGATGCTGAAGAGCTTGGCAGACAGCTATATGCAGCTGATGCAAGACTATATGAACGATTTTGTTTCTTTAGGATGATGGCTTAGTGTTTTCCCGGGCATTGGTGTCATGGTTGGAAATGACGGTAAACCATATGACCGCATTCCGTACAGCTACCGTCAACCGTGTTAAGGTGTTTTATACCATAGCCTTTACGCGTGCTTATCACTGTTCCGCATGCAGGGCATACGGTATCCGTACTTTTATTAAGCATAATATTACCAGGATAAACATAATCCAGCGTATCTGAAGCTATATCATACATATCTTTAATAGTGGAAGCAGGAGTGGCAGGAGCATCGAAATTATAAGAAGGAAAATACCTACTCAGGTGCAGTACGGTATCACTGCCCAGGTTCTTGTTGATCCATGATACAGCATTTGAGAATTCCTTCCTGTCATCATTGATGCCGGGTATCACAAGGTATGTTATCTCAAGATGCCTGCCCGCAGTCCTGATAGCCTGCAATGTGTTCAGAACGGGTTTTATGGCCGAGCCGGTGTATTGCCTGTAAAAATTATCATTGAAAGCCTTAAGGTCTATATTGAATGCATCGATAACAGCCGTCAGTTCATCCAGTGGTTTTTTGTTGACAAAGCCATTGCTTACCATAACAGTGGACAGTCCTTTCTTATGTGCCATCACTGCCAGGTCTTTCATAAATTCGAACCAGACAACCGGCTCATTATAGGTGAAGGCAAGGCCTGCGTTTGATTTTACCTTCTTTGCCTCCTCAATAATCTCCGCTGTGCCGGTCTCGTTCCTGCGCCTTTCCATAACACTTGCTGAAGGCTGGGATATATCATGGTTCTGACAGAAAACACAGCTCATATTACAGCCGAATGATCCTACTGACAGTATATCAAAGCCGGGATAAAAATGATAGAGCGGTTTTTTTTCAACAGGGTCAAGCGATAGTGCTGACACATTATTATATACTTCTGTCTGCAGTACCCCGGCCTTATTATGTCTTACCCTGCATTTGCCTGCCTGTCCGGGTTCGAGAAGGCAGTTATGCGGACAGAGCGTGCACTGTACCCTTCCATTTTCATGTGTTTTAAAATATAAAGCCTTCATTCTGATCCTGTTTTTTTTATAAAGTTAGTAATTATATTAAACCACCGCTTTGAACAATTAAGCAGAAGTGATAAATTTGCCTTTCTCAAATATGATTATTCATTAAGCGGAACAGATGACATTAAAAAATAGTTATAGCAGAAACCAACTAATAATGCTGGTTGTGCTTCGTGTGTTAATAGGATGGCATTTTCTTTATGAAGGCCTGTCCAAACTTGCTAATCCTGACTGGACCTCGGTGGCTTTCCTGCTCGACTCAGAGGGCTTCCTTTCTTCGCTGTTTCATTCAATGGCTTCTGATCCGGGGGTTTTAAAAATTGTTGATTTTCTTAATATATGGGGACTGATATTAATAGGACTGGGATTGATGCTCGGACTTTTCAGCCGTGTTTCCATAATCGCGGGGATAGCCCTGCTGGGGATGTATTACCTGTCGCATCCCCCTTTTGTGGGATACACCTTTTCCGTACCCTCTGAAGGATCTTACCTGTGGGTGAATAAGAACCTTATTGAGATGGCGGCACTGGCAGTTCTGCTTTTATTCCCTACTTCACGGCAGACTGGTATTGACAGGTTTATTTTTAACAGAATATAAATTGGATATGAGTGACAGCACAGATAAAACAAATGATGAGTCATCCGGACTAAGCCGCCGCGACCTGATTAAGGGACTGGCTACCGTACCCGTACTGGGCGCTTTTGCCTTTGCCTATTACAGGAAAAGAAAATATTCAAGGCAGCTTAAGAACAGTATACTTGAAGATATCAGTCTACCCGACACAGAGCCTCTGCCAGCTGATGATCCTGCCGCGGGAAAAAGGATAAGGCTGGGGATAATAGGATTCGGTATCAGGGGACCGCAGATAGCAAAGGCTGCCGGGTTTATGCACCCTGATAATATTGAGAAGATGAAGGAAGATGCTGCTGCCAACAGGGCAGACACCCGGTACCGCGAGTTTATTGAGCAGGAGGATCTTAACGTGGAGATAAGGGCTGTTTGCGATATTTTCAGTGTGTATGCGAAGAAGGCGCAGGAGACAGGGGCCAATGCAGAGAGAAAAGGTAAAGGAGCATCATTCTCTGATATGCCTGTTATTTATGATGACTACCGGGATCTGATCAATGACAGGAATGTGGATGCCATTATTATAGCTAGCCCTGACCACTGGCATGCACCCATGGCTATTGAGGCGGCCAGGGCGGGCAAGCATATCTATTGTGAGAAGCCTATGAGCTGGTCGGTGGAAGAGACATATGAGCTGCGGAGGGCAGTGAAAGAGTCAGCTGTGGTGTTTCAGCTGGGACACCAGGGCAGGCAGACAGAGGCCTATAATAAGGCAAGGGAGGTAATAGATAATAATGTTATCGGCAGTGTTAACCTGATAGAGGTGACAACAAACAGGAACACACCCAACGGGGCATGGGTGTACCCCATACATCCGCAGGCCGGTCAGGATACCATTGACTGGGAAAAATTTATAGGACAGGCGCCCTGGCATGATTTCAGCCTTGAACGCTTCTTCAGGTGGAGATGCTGGTGGGATTACAGTACGGGCCTGTCCGGTGACCTCCTTACACATGAATATGATGCCATGAACCAGATAATGGGCCTGGGTATTCCGGATAAAGCAGTATCTTCAGGAGGTATATATCATTTTAAGGACGGACGAACGGTGCCCGATGTGCTACATACCGTATTTGAGTTTGATGATTATGACCTCACCATGATGTACAGTGCCACCCTGGCCAATAGTAAGCAGAGGGGGAAAGTGATTATGGGACATGACGGCTACATGGAGATAGGTGATACGATGACTGTTTACCCTGATCGCAACAGCAGGCGGTACAGGGATAAGCTTAACAGCGGTATTATTGATCCATCACTGCCATTATTGTCTTATTTACCCGGAAGGAAAAATATTGATGCCGTAACCTCGGCCACAGAGCAGTATTTTGCGGGTAGGGGATTGCTGTATACATACCGTGGAGGAAAAAGGGTGGATACCACCCATCTGCATATAAGGGAATGGCTCAGCTGCATAAGGAACGGAGGAAAACCATCATGTGATATAGACCAGGGCTTTGAGGAAGCTATTACTGCTCATATGGGCACCATAGCATACCGCGAGGGCAGGAGAGTGGAATGGGACAGGGAGAACGAGAGGATAATATAACTTGTGATAATATGATAACCCTTTAATACCGCCATAAAATGAAAAGACGTCAATTTATCAGAACAACAGCAGCAGGGGTAACGGCTGCTATGGCCATGCCATCACTGTCCTGCAGTCCGGGCACGAAGAAAACAGGAGTAATATTGTATACAGTCAGGGATGAGATGTCGAAAGACCCTGAAGCTACGCTGGACCGTATTGCCGGGATAGGTTATAACTGGCTGGAAGCTGCCGGCTATAACGAAGGCAGGTACTACGGACATAAGCCTTCGGATTTCAGGAAGATGGTTGAGAGCAGGGGTATGAAGCTGGTGAGCAGCCATAACGGCATAAACAGGGACAACCTTGATGAGGTGGTGGGGGCGGCTGCTGAAGCGGGACTCCAATACACTGTTATTCCCTCTCTGCCGGGTCAGTGGATAAGCAGTCCTGATGAAATAAAAAGGACGGCTGATTTTATGAATATGGCAGGAGAGAAATGCCGTGCTTCCGGTATTAAGCTCTGCTTTCATAATCATACCATTGAGTTTAAGCCGGTGGAAGGGGAGATACCTTATGATATATTTCTGAATAATACGGAACCCGGCCTGGTAAGCTTTCAGCTTGACCTGGCATGGATAAAATCATCGGGCAATGATCCGCTTGACTATTTCAGCAGGTTCCCCGGACGCTTTGAATTATGGCATGTAAAAGATCTTACGGAAGATCATAAGGATGCCACCCTGGGTGAGGGCACCATCGATTTCAGGCCCATATTTGATATGGACGGCACAGCAGGAATGAAATATTTCTTTGTGGAACATGATCACAGCCGGACACATACCCCCATGGAGAGCATTGAAATAAGCAGGAATTATCTTTTAAATAATATCCTGTAATTCGCATTACACTTCTTTCCACTTTTCCTCTTTTGATGAGCTGACCACAGCTTCCAGGAATTTCATGCCCCTGATGCCGTCTTCTATACCCGGATAGTCACAGTCAGGGTCCGGGTGCCTGCCATCCCTTCTTGCTTCCATGCTGAGTGCAAAATTCCTGTATAAATTGGCGAAGGCCTCGATAAATCCTTCGGGGTGACCGGCAGGAAGGCGGCTGTGCCTGTCTGCAATACGCCCTATCGAACTGAATCCCGTTGCCGTGCGGTACACCTGCAGTGGCTTATCTTTCCACCGTACCAGCAGGCTGTTGGGTTCCATCTGTTTCCAGCTGAGACTTCCCCTGCTGCCGTAAATCCTTATGCTGAAGCTGTTTTCTTCTCCCAAAGCCACCTGGCTGGCCAGCAGGGTGCCCCGTATGCCATCCTCAAAATCGAGCATCACATTACCATCATCATCCAGCAGGCGGCCTTCCACAAAGGTGTTCAGCCGGCTGTACAGCTTTTCGACTTTTCTGCCTGTGATATATTCAGACAGCTGGAAGGCATGGGTGCCAATATCTCCCATACATCCCGCCTTGCCTGCTTTTGACGGGTCGGCCCTCCACTCAGCCTGCTTATTGCCCCTGTTCTCTTCCTTATCGGACAGCCAGCCCTGGAGATACTCCGCATGCACCTTGCGTATTTCGCCCAGTTCCCCCTTCCTTACCATCTCCCTGGCTTTCTTTACCATGGGATAGCCTGTGTAATTATGTGTAAGGCAG
>CAZGUR010000073.1:9818-13361 GCA_964529295.1 uncultured Rikenellaceae bacterium
GTTACTGCTTAATAGCATCACTCAACTCATATGCTTCCTGAACGGTCATACACAGCGGTTTGTCACATACAACATTGAATCCGGCTTTAAGCGACTCAAGTGCAGGTTTAAAGTGCAGGTAGTTGGGTGTAACTATACATATAAAATCAGGACGCTGCCCTTCAGGCATCTCACTTTCCTTTTCTATCATCTCCTGCCAGCCGGTATAGATACGCTTTTTATCAAGACCGTATTCGAGTCCGCTCCGCACAGAGTTTTCCGCATCGCTACTGAAAGCGCCGGCCACAAGTTCAATCATCCCGTCAAGCCTGGCGGCCATAAGATGAACAGGCCCGATAAATGAGCCTGCACCGCCGCCTATCATAGCCATTTTATATTTCATAAAGCTTCGTGTTTATAAAAGATTTCAATATTATTATCCTCTGCCCATCTTATAACAAACTCTTTTACCTGCTGACCCAGGTCCGGGTACCTTATTCCCAGCTTTATCCTCAGTCGTGACGAGTCCTGCCCGTGCAAAACCATATCCATAGATCTTATTTCCAGTTGTTTCAGATGCGAGGCCTGCATCTTCCTGGCAGGCATAAGGCTGTTCTGTCTTATCAGTAATTCACTGTTTGTCCTGCTGATATACCTTTTTGTATATCCCAGTCCTGATAAAAGCTGGTATAAACCGAAAAGAAGCAGGAATATGCTGCCTGCCCAGAAAATATTTTCATTATCAGGGTATCTTACAAGGAAAACAGTCCACCATCCGGCTGTTATAATACACATTATACCGAAGATAAGCACCATTATCTTAATAAGGGGTTTATCTTCTTTTTCGCCCAGTAGAATAGTATGTTTATCCATAATTCATTTATTGATTCGCAATTTATTCTTTTTTGCCGAGTATAAAAAGTCAATTATTTATTCCAATAGGAAGGTTAAATCTTATGAATTTTATATTTTTATATGTTTCAAAACTTAAAACTATCTTATGATGAAAGAAAATGCAGGTCATATTTCGAGGCGTTCATTTATCGGTAAGACCACTGCAGCAGCTGCTGGTCTGACTATTATCCCCAGCTCTGTGGTGAGCGGACTGGGACACACACCGCCAAGTGATAAATTAAATATAGCAGGAATAGGTATAGGAGGCATGGGTAATGCCAACCTTATGAAGCTGAAGAATAAAGAAAATATCGTTGCCGTTTGTGATGTTGACTGGGCTTATTCCAAACCCAAGTTTGATAATTACCCGCGGGCAAAGAAGTATTGGGACTGGAGAAAGATGTATGATGAGATGGGAAAGGATATTGATGCGGTAGTGATAGCCACAGCTGATCATACACATGCCATTACAGCAGCCAATGCCATTGATATGGCTAAGCATGTCTACCTGCAAAAACCCCTTACACACACCGTTTATGAATCGCGACTGCTTACACGCCTTGCAGCCAAAAACAGGGTGGCAACGCAGATGGGTAACCAGGGAGCATCCGATGAGGGGGTTAACAGGGTTATCGAGTGGATACAGAATGGTGAGATAGGGGAGGTAAGACGTGTTGAGGCTTTCACTGACCGACCCATATGGCCACAGGGACTGAACAGGCCATCTGAGAAGATGGATATACCTGAGACGCTTGACTGGGACCTGTTTATCGGCCCGGCCGCATACAGACCCTATCACAGTATCTATACACCGTGGAACTGGCGCGGATGGTGGGACTTTGGCACCGGCGCACTGGGTGATATGGCCTGCCATATATTGCATCCTGTCTTTGAAGGGCTTAAACTGACTTACCCGGATAAGGTACAGGGCAGCTCAACCCTGCTGCTTACTGATTGCGCACCCAATGCAGAGATGGTTAAGCTTACCTATCCTTCCCGTCCCGGCCGGCCTGATTATAAGGTTGACCTGCCGGAGGTGGAAGTAACCTGGTATGATGGAGGTTTGCAGCCTATGAAACCCGAGGGATGGCCCGCGGGCAGGGATATGAATGATGCCGGCGGTGGTGTTATATTCCACGGCACAAAGGATAAGCTTATATGCGGATGTTACGGTAAGGACCCATGGTTACTGTCGGGACGCGAACCCAGCGCACCAAAGACACAGCGCAGGGTGGAAGTAAGCCATGAAGAAGACTGGGCACGGGCATGCAAGGAGGATCCTTCAGTCCGGGTTCCGTCAAAATCCGATTTTGCACAGGCCGGACCGTTTAACGAGATGGTGGTTATGGGAGTGCTGGCTGTGAGACTTCAGGGACTCAATAAGGAGCTGGAATGGGATGGTGAGAAAATGCAGTTCACCAATATCAGCGACAGCGAGGAGATAAAGATTGTTGTGGAAGATAATTTCAGTATCAAAGACGGTCACCCAACCTTTAACAAGGTGATGACCGATCCTATCAATGCCAGGGAATTTGCAGATGAGATGATAAAGCATACATACCGTGATGGTTGGTCATTACCTGCAATGCCCGTATAAAAAATTATAGTTTAACCAATAAAAACTGAATAATATGAAAATTGCAGAAAAACTGATTTTATTAATGATTATTGCTATGGTGGCCGCATCCTGTGGCTCAAGCGGTGGCGATAAGGAAAAAGAAGAAACCGCTATGGCTGAAGAAGAATGGACAGTGCTTTTCGACGGAACATCCATCGAAAATTTCAGGGGCTACGGACAGGAAGAGTTCCCTGAGCAGGGATGGGAGATAGTTGACGGCACCCTGCATTGCATCGGATCAGGACAGGGTGAGGCAGGCGGAAAGGGAGGTGATATTATTACCAGGGAGAAGTATGGTAATTTTGAACTATCGCTGGAATGGAAGGTGTCGGAAGGAGGAAACAGTGGTATTTTTTACCTGGCACAGGAGCTTGAAGGCAAGCCCATATATATGTCTGCTCCCGAGATGCAGATACTGGATAATGATAAGCATCCGGATGCCAAACTGGGTAAAGATGGTAATCGGAAGGCAGGCGCTTTATATGACCTTATACCGGCTGATCCTCAAAACACAAAGCCTGCAGGTGAATGGAACAAGGTGAGGATAATGGTCTATAAAGGCACCGTTGTGCACTTCCAGAACGGGGAGAATGTACTTGAATATCATCTCTGGACCGACCAGTGGAAAGATATGGTCGCCGATTCAAAATTTGCCGACTGGCCGGAATTTGTTAACCCTGCAAAAGAAGGGTATATAGGTCTCCAGGACCATGGTGATGATGTGTGGTTCAGGAATATTAAGATAAAGGAACTGTAAGACGGCAGGTGGCTTATTGCGGATCACCTTTTAATCCGATATCATCAGCCACCTCGCGCATGCCGTTAATGCATTCCTGAATTAATTCGGGCAGCTCTGTGTCAAGCATTGCTGCCCCTTTTTCTATTATCGACCTGTCAACACCGGCAGCGAAACGTTTGTCATTCCATTTTTTCTTTACAGACTTAACCTTTATATCCATTACGCTCCTGGAAGGGCGGACGAGGGCGGTTGTGGTTACCAGTCCGGTTAGCTCATCCATGGCATAGAGGGTTTTCTCCAGCCTGCTTTCCGG
>CAZGUR010000074.1:0-13231 GCA_964529295.1 uncultured Rikenellaceae bacterium
CATGACAGGTCCTGACTGGCAAGATTTGTTTGCCTGTATCCTGTTGCAATATTCTCACCAAAGATGTAATTACTCTGGTTATAGGTTTCAATATAAGTGTACAGGCCTACTGCCTGACTACCAACCTGTCCCCACGAACCTCTGAGTTTAAACTCGTTAATTGCATCTCTCAATCCATCCCAGAAAGCTTCATTTGAGATTCTCCATCCAAGTGAGAATGAAGGGAAGAAGCCATAGCGATTTCCTTCTGCAAATCTTGAAGATCCATCATACCTTGCATTAGCCTCCAGGAGGTATCTTCCTGCAAAATCATAATTAACTCTGGCAAAATATGAGCGTAAGCCCCATTCGCTATTATTTCCCCAGTTATCTTTAGTGGCATCATCAATACCAAGTCCAAGAGTTTGTAACTCATTATTGTAAAAATCCTGTCTGTATGCTCCTGCATCACTAAAGTCATAGTGAATCTGAGAATACCCGGCAATACCGCTTACTGTATGATTACCGAAGGTCTTATTCAAAGTAAGCTGCAGGTCGATACCATTTTCAATTCCGGTTGAACGAGTATCGTTCATCCAGTTTAAATTATTAAAAACTTCTCTTGACGGATGTAACTTATCCTGGAAATAATACTTTCTGGCAAATGTAGTATTACGACCAAAAATAGTTTTTGTCGAATACTGGGCCCTAAAGTTCAGTCCATCTGTAATTGTGTATTCTCCACTAAAGATTCCAATAAGAGTTGTATTGTAATCATTTGTTAAACCCACCTCATCCCTGAGAATCAGTGGACTATAACTGTCCACGGACATTCCATAGCTACCATCTTCGTACAGAGGAACACCCCACTGACTGTTTTGAAAAGTCCTGTAGTTTATCTGAGACCACCCCCCCCATGAGTTATATGGTTCAAACCTTTTTGTATTTCTTACGTTAATATTTGCATTAAACTTCAATTTACTACTGGCATTCAGATCAGTATTAGCCCTTAGCTCAGCAAGATTGAATCCTGTATTCTTCATAACACCATCCTGGTCCAAATAGCGAACAGAAAGCCTGGTATTAATCGCTTCAGAACCTCCACTTAAAGTAAGGGTATGGCTTTGTTGTGGAGCAGGTCCGTAAACTGCATCATGCCAGGTGTTTGGTAGTGGGTAATTTTCAGGATCATTTGCATGATTATCTGGCCAGTCTGCAATGTATTGATCACTGTAGTACTGGAAACCATAGGAGTTCATCCAGCCAGCATTCTGCTGATGCATATAATCAACAGCATCCATATGAACAGGTCTATTATTTGTTCTGGCAATTCCATAGTTCATATTATATGAAACTTTCAGTTCACCTGCCTCAGGATTCTTGGTTGTTACCAGAATAACACCTGCAGCTGCACGAGTTCCGTAAATAGCTGTTGCTGCAGCATCCTTAAGAACAGAAACCGACTCGATATCAACAGGATTTACTCTCGCCAGGCTGCCTGGAACACCGTCGACAAGTACAAGCGGAGCATTGCTGTTAAGGGAGGTAATTCCCCTGATTCGCATTTGCAGGTTTTCATTACCCGGAAATCCACCGTAATCAATTACGGTAAGACCAGGGAGTTTTCCCTGTAATGCCTGGTTCAGATTTGTTGAGTTACGCTCTGCCAGTTCAGTTGAGCTAATATTACTAACTGCATTAGTAATACTAACTTTTTTCTGAACACCGTAGCCTACAACCACAACATCTCCCAGCTCTGTAACATCATCTTGAAGAGCTACATCTATAGTGGTTCTTCCATCGAGAGGAACCTCTAATGTTTTATAGCCCACAAAGCTGAAAATTAAAGCTTCACCACCAGCCGGGACTTCAATACTATAAGTACCATCTCCCCGGGTGGTAGTACCGACTGTTGTTCCCTTGACCTGTACTGTGGCTCCGACAACTGTTACGCCGGTTTCTGCTTCAACTACCGTTCCGGTAATTCTTTGCTGAGCAAAGAGTGAAGCCCCCAACAGCAAGCCCAAAAGAATTAAATAGGTTTTTTTCATCTTTTTGAGATTAATGGGTTATTAAAATTAGTTGTACAATCGTTTGTCCTTTTTCATTGTGCAATTTAAAGTTTTAATAACATATATTTAATTTTATTTTAACTTTATTCATTTCTATTTGTTTATTCACATATATTAATGCTATTTGCTTATTTTTCTATATATCTGCTTATCTGGTTATTAATACTATTATTTATAAACAATATAAATTATAGTTTCAGGAAAATATTAACTGCAGAAAATTCTTGAACCCTAAAATTAAAATAATAATAAGATACTGTGGTATAGACTCTATAACTTAAGTAAAATCTATTTAATGAATTGTTCTTCTGCATATTAACTAAGGTAGTATTTTCTCCTTAGTGTGCTCAAAGGTTTCTTCATATATTTTTCGCTATTTAGGCTTTTTTATTCATAATAATGCCTATGTTTTGATTAATTGCTTAATTTTAAATTTTCGATTGTTCAAATGCCGAAAAGAGTTAACATAAAGACAATAGCAGAACTGGCAGATGTCTCCATTACCACTGTCTCAAGGGTTCTGAATGGTCTCGGACCCAAATACAGGATAAGTGAACCAACATGTAAAAGGATACTTGAGATTGCAAAGGAAGTGAACTATAAACCAAATATTATAGCTCAAAGCCTTCGTCTGAAGAAAACAAATGCTATCGGTTTAATACTACCGGATATTGGCAACCCGTTTTTTGCGACCCTGGCCCGGATTATTACTATTGAATCAAAAAAGAGAGGCTACTCAATAATCCTTGCTGATACTGAAGACAATAAAGATTTTGAGGAGGGAGTATTGCAGGTCTTGCTCGACAGGAACATTGATGCCATTATTATTGCTCCGTGCAGCAATAAGAGGTTGCATATCGAGGATGTCATGAACACAGGCAAGAAAATAATACTGGTTGACAGGTATTTCTTTGAAGGCAAATTACCATATGTAACCACCGATAATTATTTTGGTGCCTTTGAAGCTACAAAACACATACTTGAGAACGGACACAAGGACCTTGCATGTATACAGGGCGCGACTGATACCGCTCCAAACACAGAAAGGGTTAAGGGCTTTACAAGGGCATGTAAACAATACGGAATAAAGAATTATAGAATAGTGGGTGACAGCTTTACCGTACAGAATGGCTATCTTGAAACAAAACTTTTACTTTCTTCAGCAAAAAATATGCCCACTGCAATACTGTGCCTCAGTTCAACGATCCTGCTTGGTACACTGAAAGCAATAAAAGAAGCCGACTTAAGGGTCCCTGAGGACATCTCCCTGATTTCCTTTGATAATCAGCCGTTTATGGACTATATCAATCCTCCAATATCTTCAATAGCTCAACCTGTGAGTGAGATTGGCACATTTGCTACCAAGGTTCTGATTGACAGCCTTGAAGAAGGTCATAAAAAACTGGATCTCAACGTCAAGCTAAGACCGCAAATTATTTTTCGTAATTCGGTCAGGTCTATCTAATCTTGTATCTCCGTTGAATGTTTCATAGTACTGTAAAACTATTCTATAATTATATCTTTACTGTAATTCTCCCGAAAAATTATTTCCCTTTCAACTAAGCCACCTCTTTGCCAGGAAGTCCCATCAAAGCTTACACCCTTTACAGCAACATTTTCAGCAAACTCAGGATGTTTCAATATAAGGAGGGTACACATACATCATATAAAGATCGTACTTCGTCCCCTGAATTATCATAGAGTTCAACTGAATAATCTCCAAAACATTAATATGTTCCTCCATTTCTCCCTTTCATAGGCCTTACTTGTGGCACAAGTCATTTCATTGTTCGTCGAACTTCTTCTACTGAAAGGTTTACAGCCCATGTGCCGGAAGGTTCTACGTATCTTACAGTGTGTATCTCAAATACAAGTTCATCATTCATCAGTAAAGGAATAAATGAATACAGATTTCACTCTATGTGTTTTTTGTCAAATGTTAAATATTGTCAAAAAAAGAGATTGCTATTCTTCACTGTTAAAATGTAAATATCTTTATGCTTAAAATAAGACAGATAACTATGTATAAAAAGATCTTTTCATTCGCAACAGTATTAATACTGCTTAATATTTGTGTAGTAAAAGCCCAGAACTCAACATACAGGAGCCTGCTGCCGGAGAGCATCATGGACATGATAATAGGTGAGGCATCGGGTGAAACGGCCATGACCCATATAATAGAGATGGGGGCCTATAACCATAACAGGCCGGCGAGTGAATACAGCGGCAATTTCCTTGAGACCGACTATGTTATTTCAAAACTCAGGGAATACGGTCTTGAGGATATAAAGGTAAACAGGTATCCGGGTGGCAGCTACTGGGACGGTATCAGCGGTGAGCTATGGGAAGTGAGTCCGGGACTCTCAAAGCTGGCTGATTACAAAGACCTGACAGCCATGCTGGCCTCAGGCAGTACCAATACCGATGTTGAAGCGCAACTGGTATGGGTAGGCGAAGGCAGCGAAGAAGAGATCATTAAGGCAGATGTGGAAGGCAAGGTAGTGTTATCATCGGGTTCACCCCGCATGGTGCATAATAATGCCGTCAGGCTTGGGGCGCTGGGGATTGTAAGTTTCTATTCACCAAGGCCGCTGGAAGTACCGCTGGCGATACCCATCACCGGTATAGCCGGAAGAGGCGGATCAGAGGAAAATAATACCTTCGGATTCCTGCTCCCCCCCAGGGAAGGTCATATATTGCGCGACAGGCTGCTGCGCGGAGAAAAGATAAAAATTAATGCAAAAGTCAGGTCACAGATGCTTGACTACCAGCTTGAGGTTCCGGAATGTGTTATAAAGGGCAGTAAGCCCGAAGCAGAGGAATTAATACTTACAGCCCACCTTTTTGAAGGGTATGTCAAGCAGGGGGCCAATGATAATATATCCGGTTCGGCAGCAATCCTGGAGGTGGCAAGGATGCTTCAATCCATGATAGAGGAAGGTAAAATAGACAGGCCCGAAAGAAGTATAAGGTTTATCTGGGTACCCGAATTTTCAGGCACCATACCATGGGTTAAAGAGCATATGGAGCTGATGGACAAAACCCTGTGCAATATAAACCTGGATATGGTAGGCCTTAATATGGCGGCCAGCAAGTCATTCCTTTGCATGCAACGTACAACATACGGCAATGCCCATTACCTGAACGATGTGATGGAAAACTATTATGAGTATGTGGGAATAAGCAACAGGGAGGGTCTGGCCATATCCGGGCGCGGCGGCTTCCTTAAGCGTATTGTTGCCCCCAGCGGCACCGATCAGCCTTTCTATTACAGTATCGATGACCATTACGGCGCATCTGACCACGAGGTCTTCAATGATCCGGCAGTAGGTGTACCAGGAATAATGATGATCACCTGGCCCGACCTGTACTACCATACTTCACAGGACAGGGCAGATAAATGTGACCCCACACAGATGAAACGCGTATGCGTGATAGCTGCTGCTGCTGCCTATACCATTGCCGGGGCAGATGAGGAGATGGCCCTTAAGATAGGCAGCGAGATTGCCGGCAATGCTGCAGGAAGGATAGGTGCTCAGCTGCGCAGGGCAACAGAGCTGCTGGACAGGGCCGATGCCGGATCATTCAGGGATATGTGGTTCAGGGGATACAGGTATATCGAAGCAGCCGTTCTCAATGAAAAAGCCACTATCATGTCGGTTCATGAACTGGGACTGGATGATGACGGCGACTTTATATCCGGACTTATTGATAATATCGGGGAAACGGGAAAGGCCAGCCTGGCCGGTTTTACCCTGTATGCTGATCAGAAGGCCCGCCTGCTTGGGCTGGAACCAATAAAGTACTCCCTCTCAGCCGGGGAAAAGGAAGCGTCCGGGACAGTACCCGTAATAACAGCTAAGCTGGCGGAAGCAGGATACGGCGCCGGACGCCAGATCATGAGAGAAGCAATGGAAGAGGGGCTTACGGAAAAGTACCCTGTGGAAGGAAGGAATGATATAAACGAGATACTGAGGCTCTGCGACGGCAATCATAATGTACTGGATATAAAGATACTTCTTGACGGGCAGATGAAAACAGGTGAGACAGCACTGGATGATGTGGTAAATACAGTCAGTATCCTGGCTGAGCTGGGCTACCTGGTGATATAGTTCACAGTACGAGTGAAAAGCTCCACTACCCGGTTACAGCTTCACTGCGGTTGTAGTCAGGGACAGGGTATTTTTTACTGAAAAGATGTGCAGGGCCGGAGTACCGGCCCTGTTTCAACAAACCGGGCACAGCAGTCAATTATACTTACATGCGCGGGCAGGCTTACTCTTCAGCCTCATAATCAGTGGAGAGCACCCTGAACTCAGTACGCCTGTTTATCTGGTGAGCTATTTCTTTCTGCTCATCATCCTGCAGCTGTCCTATAAACTCCTCGTCAAGAACAGTCCCTTCTGTCAGGAAGGGATAATCAGCCGCCAGCTGCTCATCAATAAGCCTGGGCTGCGACTCACCATAACCCTGTGCTGAGAGTCGCTGCGGATCAATTCCTTTTTCTATCAGGTAATCCACAACAGACTGCGCCCTTTTCTGTGACAGTTCCATATTATATTCATCGGTATCACGGGAATCGGTATGTGACATAAGCTCAATGGTAACATTCGGATTATCATTCAGTGTCTCAACCAGCTTATCCAGCGATACCATCGATTCGGGTCTGAGATCCCATTTATTAAAGTCATACAATATATTAGGCAGCTCAATGGGCTTATCGATGGATGTCATCAATATGGTGGTGAGAAACTCCCTGCTTTTATCCTGTCCGCGCGTAGTCTCCTTCTCCTTGCCATTCAGATAACCCTCTTCATTCAGCATAAACCTGAATTCACCACCCTCACCGCTGTCATCACTCACTGTTGTTCCGTCACTGGCTATCAGCTGTACCCTTGCTTCCGGTATAGGTTCACCTGTCTCCTCATCTTTTACCAGTCCCTGCACTGAGAACCTCAGCGGGGGCATTTCAAAATAATAAATCTCATCATTGGTGCGGCCTTTCCTGGTGGAGCTGAACAGTCCCTTTTCACTGTTGCCCTGGAAACTGATGCCAAAATCATCTGCGCTTGAATTAATGGGGTACCTCATATTATCAACCACCCACTGGCCGTCAGCTCCCCTTTCAGCCTTGAATATATCCAATCCGCCCATACCAATATGACCATCCGAGGCAAAATACAAAGTACCATCGGCCCTCAGGTAAGGAAACAGCTCATCGGCAACTGTATTGATATCAGGTCCGGCGTTCACGGGTTTTGACCACTCACCACCGGCTGATGATCTTGTAACATAATATATATCCTTACCTCCGTAGCTGTCTGGCAGCTGTGACACAAAGAATAATGTAAGACCGTCAGGTGATATAGCAGGATGTGCTGCCACCAGTGTGTCTGGCAGTATATCCAGCTTTTCAGGCTGGCTCCATCCCTCTCCTGTACGGCTGGCTGTCATTATCACGCAACCCCTGTTCTCCCTCTTACCCATATCGCAACGTGTAAAATATATCTCCCTGAAGTCAGAGCTGAAACTGGCGGCACCATCTTCAAACTCGGTGTTTATATCATTTACCGGCACGGGGGTGCTCCAGCGCCCCTTTTTATCCAGGCGGCTTTCAAATATATCTGTGAAACTCTCGCCCGTGGCACCATGCTCATTTTTACCCGTAGCTTCTTCCCTTGATGAAGTGATATATACCATACCGTAATCATCCCTGGCATAGGCAGGGCAAAAGTCGGAGGCTCTGGAATTAAGATCCCTGATATCCTCAATCTCATGCTGTTCCGGCGATTCCATCCATTCAATGGCAAGTTCACAGGACCTTATACCGATATCAGCCCTGGCATCGGATGGCACCAGCTGCTTGTATTCCCTGAATGCCTCTATCGCATCCTCATATTTACCATTCATCTTAAGGGACCGGGCATACCAGTAACTTGCTTCGGGCCGTGCGTTATCCTTACCTGCAATTTTTTTATACCATGTTACAGCACTTCGTGGATTATTGGTATACCTGTAACTCTCCGCCACCATAAAAACATATTCCGATCTCTCGGTATTATCCCTGGTTTTCGAATAAGCATCTTTAAAAAGGTCGATCGCTTCAAAGTATTCGCCCGCCTCCCACGCATCATATGCTTTTTGAGCCTTTCTTTTCTGTGGGTAAGCAGTAAAAGGAATAAGAATGATCATTATCAACACCACTGTCCGAACCATAATCCCTGCTTCAAAATTTTATGTAAAATTAATGTTTTTTAATCCTTAATCAGAACTATCAAAAGATTAAGCAATAGATAAACGCAGATCATGCAGCAAATATTATGCAAATAAGACCCGTACGCAGGGTAAAACACAAACAGTACGGATCAGATCACCTTGTAAACAGCAGTTCACGGTATTTCGGAAGCGGCCATATTTCATTGTCAACGATAAGCTCCAGCTTATCTATATGGGATCTTATCTTTTCAAGATATGGTTTAACATTTCTCTCATAAGCAATGGCTTTCTCCCTTGCGTCTGTAATAACATTAGCCTTCTTTCTTTCTTCCACCATATCATTAACAAGTATTTTTATTTCTGATATATGGTCTGAAAGTGTTACTACCACTTCCTTCCTGGCCCCTGCCAGCCTTTCAAACTCAACCTCGTTGAAGACCATGCCGAGCGACTTAATATTATCCAGCAGATCGGTCATATATTTTATTGCGGTAGGAATAATATGGTTAATCGCCAGGTCGCCAAGCACTCTTGCTTCAATCTGCACTTTCTTGGTGAATTTCTCCAATTCCACTCCCACACGGCTTTCCAACTCCCTTTCGCTGAAAATACCGCCTTTTATCAACACTTTTTTTGAATGTTCACTCAGATAGCTATTAAGTGATTCGGGCACGCTGGTAATATTCGAAAGCTTCCTTTTTCGGGCTTCTTTCTCCCAATCTTCAGAATAACCGTCTCCCTCAAACCGTATTTCGGAAGATTCAACAATATATCTTTTCAGAATCTTGAATATTGCTTCATCCTTTTTCATTCCCCCGCTGATAAGCTCATCCACCTCTTTCCTGAATGTCCTGAGTGTATCTGCCATTGAAGCATTCAAAGCAATCATTGCCGGGGCACAGCTGGCTGATGAGCCCACTGCCCTGAATTCAAACCTGTTCCCTGTAAAGGCAAAGGGTGAGGTGCGGTTACGATCAGTATTATCAAGCAATATCTCGGGTATCTTACCAATTCCCAGCTTAAGCTCTGTCTTCTCGGCAGGCGTCATCTTTTTTCCCGTCACTTTTTTTACAATATCATCAAGCATAGCGGTAAGGTAGGAGCCCAGGAAAACCGACATAATAGCCGGTGGGGCTTCATTGCCCCCAAGCCTGTATGTATTGGTTGCAGTAAGAACGCTGGCCCTTAAGAGATCCTTATTATCCTTCACTGCCTTAATGACATTCACAAGAAAGGTGAGAAACTGAAGGTTCCCTTTAGGGTTTCTGGCAGGCGAGAGCAGGTTGACTCCTGTATTTGTAGCGAGGGACCAGTTATTATGCTTGCCCGAACCGTTTATGCCCGCAAAAGGCTTTTCATGAAGCAGCACCCTGAACTTATGCTTCCGTGCTATCCTCTTCATAAGATCCATAATAAGCTGGTTATGGTCCACAGAAAGGTTGGCTTCCTCAAACAGGGGGGCACACTCGAACTGGTTGGGGGCCACCTCATTATGCCTTGTCTTAACAGGTATGCCAAGCTTATAGGCCTCAATTTCAAAGTCTTCCATAAAAGACATCACGCGTTCGGGGATAGAGCTGAAATAATGATCGGCAAGCTGCTGGTCCTTGGACGACTGGTGTCCCATAAGGGTGCGGTCAGCCAGCACCAGGTCGGGACGCGCATAGTATAATGCTTCATCGATAAGAAAATATTCCTGCTCCCAGCCCAGGTTTGCAATAACCTTATCCACATTCCTGTCAAAATAGCGGCATACGGCTGTCGCGGCACTATCCAGCTCGCTTAAAGCCTTAAGCAGGGGTGTCTTGTAATCCAGGGCATCGCCTGTGTAAGAGACAAAAACAGTGGGGATGCACAATGTGCGCCCGATAATAAAGGCAGGTGATGAAACATCCCAGGCAGTATAGCCCCTTGCTTCAAAGGTGTTCCTTATACCTCCGCTGGGGAAGCTTGAGGCATCGGGTTCCTGCTGAACCAGCAGCTCCCCGGATAATGACTCCACCAGTCCCTCAAAATCATTCCTCTCAATAAAAGAATCATGTTTTTCCGCGGTAGCATCTGTCAGGGGATGAAACCAGTGGGTATAATGAGTTACACCCTTTTCCAGCGCCCATGTTTTCATGCCTGTAGCTACTTTGTCAGCTACTTCGCGACTAATTGAATTTCCTTTTTCAACAGCCAGCTTTACTGCCCTGTATGTTTCCAGGGGCAGGTAGCGTTCCATCTTTTTAAGATCAAAAACATTAACACCGAAATATTCCGATATCTTTTCTCCCGGATGATCAATACTTATTACGTCACGGGAAAAAACTTCACGCAATGCACTGAATCGTAGTTCTGCCATAATTAATAAATTTTTGACAAAATTACATTATTTTGATTAACACCCTATTTTTTCAGGGGTTGTTATTAACATTTTATGTATTTATTATTAACACACCCTGTTTTTATACCCCTTGTTTTAATTTATAGTCTGTTTTTGTCCTTATACCACCTGTTTTTATATACCCTCTTTACATTTTCTATTATTTCACACTTATGACTTCTTTTTTCATATCCTTGAATAATATTATCATAAGTAAGCTGTCCGGTGCTTACATGTAAAAGGTCAATTTCCGGACATCCCTGTTACTTATACAGTAATTATCAGAATCCATGCATATAAGAATACAACCTTACACAATTTTTTACTATATTTGTCGCCTGAAAAAATTTACTTTAGAAAACAAAAAATAATATAAATGTCAGTATTACAAACACTACGGGAAAGAGCAGGCGTGCTTCTTGCAGTAGTTATCGGTGTATCCCTAGTATTTTTCATTCTTGGTGACTTCCTGGGGGGCGGAAGCGGACAGACGAGACAGATGCAGGATCATTATGAGATTGGTGAGATTGGCGGGAAATCAGTTACCTACCAGGAGTATGATGAAAGGTTACAGAACCTGGTTGAAATATATAAGTTATCCGGCACAAGCAACATCACCGATGAAATGACAGAATCCATGAGGGAGGATATCTGGAACAAGATAATAATGGAGGAAGTGCTGGGTGATGAATTCAGGGAGCTCGGACTGGATGTTAGTGCAGAAGAAGTGGAAGCAATGGTACTTGGTGATGAGCCTCATCCCATTGTACAGCAGCTGTTCGCCAACAGGGAGACGGGTGTGCTTGACAAGTCTTTCCTGGTTAATTTCCTCAAGAGCACGGAATATGACCCGCAGGCAAAGTCTTACTGGCTGTTCTTTGAAAATGAGATTGTAAATGAGAAGATCAATACCAAATTTAACAACCTTGTGGCAAAGGGATTATACGTAACTTCAAAACAGGCAGAATTTGAAAGCGGTATCAATTCCAACACTGTTGATTTCAGCTTTGTGATGAGGCAGTATTCAACCGTACCTGACTCATCAGTTATTATAACGAATGCCGATCTTGAAAAATATTACAGGAATAATAAGGAGAATTACAGCCAGGAGCCCCGCAGAAGCATGGAATACATTGAATTCCCGGTGGAGCCCAGTGCCGAAGACATAAAGAGTACTGAAGAAGGGATTGTTGAACTTATAGATGAATTCAGAACAACGGAATCGCCTGTACAGTTTATTAACCTTTCATCTGATAACCGCCATACCGGGATGTACAGTCCCATTGAAGATGTACCGGAGTCTCTCCGGGATTTTGTGTCTGAGGAAAATACAGAAACTGTTTACGGACCTTATCTTGAAGATGAGGTCTACAAGATAGCACGTCTTATAGATGTGGATCACAGGCCCGACTCCGTACATGTAAGGCATATACTTCTTTCAGCCAATGCTTATCGCAATACCACTATGGCTCAGAGCGAAGCCGACAGCATCCTGCAACTCATAGAGTCAGGCGAAAGCTTCGAATCACTTGCCATTGAATTATCCGATGACCAGGGATCAGCACAGCTGGGTGGAGACCTGGGGTGGTTTGAAGAAGGAATGATGATAACTGACTTTAATAATGCATGTTTTGAAGGGAATGCAGGCGACCTTGATATTATTCAAACTGAATTTGGATATCATATATTTGAAATCCTTGATCAGAGCGGCAGAACAAAAAAATATCACATCGGAATTATTGAAAGGGCTATTGAGCCAAGTTCGGAAACCTATAATGCCGTCTTTGCCGAAGCCAGAAAATTCGCTGCTAACAATAACAGCTATAGCAATTTCAATCAGACGGTTGCAGATGAAGGAATAAACAAGAAACTCGCAAGCGATATAGCCCCGGAGCAAAAAGAAATACCCGGACTCGAAAATCCGAGGGTGCTTATAATGGCTTTGTTTGACGCAGAAGCTGATAATATTATTCTGGATAACAGTCAACAACCAATATTTGAGCTGGGAGACAAGTTCGTCATAGCCTACTGTACGGATATTAAAAAGAAAGGCTATGCCAGCCTTGAAGATGTGAAATCAGAAGTGCGTTATGCCGTGCTGCAGGATAAGAAAGCTGAAAAGATAATTGAGGATATGAATAAGGAGACAGAGGGACTCGATAATATTGAAGATATAGCCTCAAGCCTGGGACTCAGGATCAATGAAGCGACAAATATCAACTTCAACTCCTTTTCAATTCCTTCCGCAGGTGTTGAGCCTGCTGTAATAGCAAGCGCTGCATCGGTAAGTGAAGAAGGTATCATTGATAAACCTGTTAAAGGAAATAATGGGGTATTTATTATTTCAGTTAATAATATAAGGACAAATGAACAGGCCCCGGATGCAGATATGCTCCGCAGCAGACTCAGCTCAACCTATGCAGCAAGGGCCAGCTTTGAGGTGTTTGAAGCACTGAAGGAGAAGTCCAACATTGTCGATTTAAGATATAAATTCTATTAGAATAAGATACGGCTCCCGGCCAAAAGACATATACCGCTTAAGGCTAAGAGGCCGTCTCAAAAGAGAGCTTGAGACGGTTTCTTTTTTTGATAGATTCTG
>CAZGUR010000075.1:0-5661 GCA_964529295.1 uncultured Rikenellaceae bacterium
ATCCCGCCCCTGAGCCCAGAATAACATTATAATCGCCCAGCTCATTGAAGGCACCTGCCCCTTTTCCTACAAAAATATTATTGTCGCCGCTGATATTGGCAACCCCGGCACTGTCCCCAACAAATACATTCCTGTTGCCACTGGCCGATTCACCTGATTTGCCTGCCCTGTGACCAATGAAGGTGTTATATTCACCGGAGCGGTTTGAATAGCCTGTTTCGTAGCCTATATAAGTGTTATAAGAAGGATCTGTAGCGGCTCCCACACCTGTATAGTACCCGCTCCTGTATCCTATCAGTGTGTTATAGTTGCCGTTGATATTATAGTAGCCTGCCATATTGCCAATATTAATATTATATGACCCTGTGGTATTCTGGAATCCGCTCTGGTAGCCCATAAAAATATTATCGCTGCCGCTGGTGTTTTTCATACCTGCATTATATCCGAAGAATGAATTATATAGTCCCCCTTCAACAGAGCTTCCGCTTCCGTGGCCAATGAAGTAGTTTTCAGGTGTAAGGTTTACATAGTCAAATGTCTCCCCTTTTCTGCCGTCAAAGCCGCCAATTGCGAAGCCCCCCTTCGGACCTTTTGAAGCATTCTGGTTGACATATATCCTTGTACTGTCGGATGTCACCCTCAGGTATTCCTGTATGGGTGTTTTTGCGCGGTCAAAGCCCCCTATGGCAAATCCTCCCTTGGGACCTTTGGCAGCTATTTCTTCATCGATATTTATTCTTACTCCTTCGTTATATACAGCGAATACCGTATATCCGTCATTATTTTTCACCTCGAATATTGCTGAATCATTTGCAGTGGTTCCATGCACGGAGAGGGTACTCCGCGGATCCTTTGTGCCTATACCTACGTTGCCGCTTATATAATATATTGTATCATTATCCCGGATAAAATCGTTGGTAAGCGGACTGTAGCCTGCTTCTGCATGATTGCCCCATTCATATGCCTCATTCCAGGCATCCCTCTCCCCGGCTGACACACCGTTGGCTGTCTCGTTGGCATAAAGAGCAAAAGGCACACTCAGCAGCTCAGTACTTGATAATTCCTGGTCGTCAACGCTTGTCTTCAGGAAAAATGGTCCCTGCGACCAGTCTATATCGGCTATAAAATAGTCGCCTGTACCATTGCCAATGATGGCTGAGACAAGACCTATGGGGCCGGTGTTAAGGTTATGCGACTCTGCATATACCAGGGTGCCGGTTGCTGATCCCTGCAGTATTTCAAATTCCAGCAGTACATCGGTTTCAATTACAGGATTGCCATCATTATCTCTGATTACAGCCTGGTAATTGAGAAGCTGGGGTGATTGTGCGCTGATCTGTGATTTGTTTATCAGGAAAAGGAAGATCAGGGCAAGGGATAGTAAGATTGTGCGTTTCATGATATCTGGTAATTCATTTTTAATAGAAAGGCTTATTGTATAAATGTAAGCTACATTATATTATAAGTCAAGAAAAAGATATATTTATAATATGATTTTTGATAAATGTGCTGAAAAAGCGGATTAATATTTATGAATGGTCATTTAATAGTCAGAAATGGACTGTCCCCTTTCTCTCAAAGGAAAAAATCTTGCATTACTGATCATAAAGTGTTAATTTATCGCCTGTGATGAAGACCAGGTATGGCTACATATTATCAATGCTGTTTTTTATCAGCTGTTCATCTGTTTCACAGCCTGACTATGCTGAGCAGAGGGAAAGGATGGTTAATGATCAGATTATCGCAAGGGGTATAAGCGATACCCGTGTAATCAGGGCTATGAAGAAGGTTGAAAGGCATCTTTTTGTTCCTGCCCCTGTACGATTCCGGGCTTACAGCGACAGCCCCCTGCCGATAGGCGAGGGACAGACAATATCACAGCCCTATATTGTTGCCCTTATGACCGAATACCTTAAGCTGAAACCGGACATGAAGGTACTGGAGATAGGTACGGGCTCGGGTTACCAGGCTGCCATTCTGGCTGAAATAGTGAATGAGGTATATACAATGGAAATAGTAGAGTCACTTGGCACAAGGGCAAGGACGCTGCTGGACAGCCTGGGGTATGATAATACAGAGGTCAGGATAGGTAACGGGTACGAAGGATGGGAAGAGCATGCTCCCTATGATGCCATAATTGTCACCTGCGCACCCAATAATATTCCTGAACCCCTGAAAGAGCAGCTTGCAGAGGGGGGACGTATGATAATTCCCGTTGGCGGCCGCAATATACAGCATCTTATCCTTAACAGGAAAAGGAAGGGCATGATAAGGCAGCAAAGCGTGCTGCCCGTCCGCTTTGTGCCAATGGTTGACGATAAGGGGGAGAGGTACTGATATGTCTGTGAGACATGGCCCTTTACATTGCCGGAGCAGTGGATGGCATTAATACTATTAACTAAAATGTCATATCCGCTGATCATATAATATTTTTTCTAAATTTGCCTTTTGTAAAATAAAACAGAATTAAAATGAATAAAATAATGCGTAAACTGTTGTTTTTTGTCCTGGCAGTGATTTTCATAGCAGGATGCAATCAGGAAATTAATGAAGAATATACTATGAAAAAGGAATTATTTGGTGAATTGGATGGCAAACAGGTGGATTTGATTACACTGACCAACACAAAGGGTAACACTATCAAAATCACCAATTACGGAGCTACTCTTGTATGGGTGGAGGTGCCGGACAGGAACGGTGATAAAGAAAATATAACATTCGGCTATGAGACACTGGAAGGATATCTTAAGGGAGATCCTTATTTCGGAGCCGTGGTGGGCCGCTATGCCAACCGTATAGCAGAGGGAGAGTTTACACTGGAGGACAGGGAATACCAGCTGGCCATAAACAATCCGCCCAACCATCTGCATGGCGGGCCTAAAGGATGGCACAGTGTGGTATGGGATACAAAGATCATGGAGAAGGAAGGTGAGCCGCCCGCGGTCAAATTCAGCTATGTCAGTCCGGATATGGAAGAAGGTTATCCTGGTGAGGTAAAAGCAGAAGCGGTATATACATGGACTGATAATAATGAGATAATCATAGAATACAGCTGCAGCACGGATAAGAAGACAGTGCTTAATATAACCAATCATGCTTACTTTAACCTTTCAGGTGCAGGCAACGGCACCATCCTTGATCATGAGCTTATGATAGCTGCAGGCAGCTTTACCCCTGTGGACGGGAATCTTATACCAACAGGAGAGCTGAGGCCCGTTGAAGGAACGCCTTTTGACTTTGGCACACCGCACAGGATCGGAGAACGTATAGAGGCTGATAATGAGCAGCTGAGGCGCGGACTCGGATATGATCATAATTTTGTTCTCGATAATGATTCTGAACCGGATGCTTTTGTTTATGATCCGGCATCGGGAAGGCTGATGGAGATGATAACTGACCAGCCGGGAGTGCAGTTTTACTGTGGTAATTTCCTGGACGGACTGCAAAAAGGGCATGGAGGGGAAATTTATGAATACAGGGGAGGCCTGTGCCTTGAAACACAACATTTTCCTGACAGTCCCAATCAGCCTGATTTTCCTTCAGCCGTGCTTGAGCCCGGTAAGCCCTTTACATCAAAGACAGTTTATCGTTTTTCGGTGAGACAGTAAAGTACACAGGCATATGAAGCAGCTACTTTTGTGCATTCTGTTATCCTCAGGGCTATCCCTTTATGCCCAGGACAGCACAGGGTTTCTCTTTATGGACCCTTCGCTTTCCTTTGATGAAAGGGTTGAGGACCTTGTGGCGCGAATGACACTTGAGGAAAAAGCTGACCAGCTGCTTTATAATGCTCCAGCTATACCGCGATTGGGTGTGCCTGAATATAACTGGTGGAATGAGGCCCTGCATGGTGTTGCAAGATCAGGGTGGGCTACGGTTTTCCCGCAGTCCATAACGCTTGCTGCTTCATGGGATGAAGATCTTATGCTGGAGATGGCATCAATAATATCAGACGAGGCAAGAGCCAAATTCCATGACTACCAGCGCAGGGGTATGAAGGGCATATACCAGGGACTGACATTCTGGTCGCCCAATATCAATATTTTTCGCGATCCCAGGTGGGGGCGGGGACATGAGACATATGGTGAAGATCCTTACCTGACAGGGAGGATGGGACTGCAGTTTGTCAGGGGCATGCAGGGTGATGATTCCCCTTACCTGAAAACAGTGGCAACGGCAAAGCATTATGCGGTGCATTCGGGTCCCGAGCCCCTCAGGCACGAGTTCAATGCACAGGTGACAGAGACAGACCTGCGTGAGACATACCTTCCTGCCTTTAAAACACTGGTTACGGAGGCCGGTGTGGAATCAGTTATGACTGCATATAATATGTTCAGGGGCCATCCCTGCAGTGCCAGTCCCGAACTGTTTGACATACTGCGTGGCGAATGGGGCTTTGAAGGCTATGTTGTCTCTGATTGCTGGGCAGTGTCTGATTTACATAATTTCCAGGGATATACCGGCGGTCCGGCCGAATCGGCAGCCATAGCGGTGAAAAGTGGTACTGACCTGAACTGCGGTGTAACATATGCTCATATTACAGAAGCTATGGAAAAGGGCCTGCTGAGCAGGGATGAGCTTGATACGGCGGTTAAAAGGATAATGAAAGCGAGGTTCAGGCTGGGTTTGTTCGATCCTGATACACTGGTGCCATGGACTTCATTGCCCCTTAGTGTTAACTGTTCCGATTACCACAGGGGCATGGCCAGGGAGGCGGCCAGGCGGTCCATGGTATTGCTGAAGAATAATGGCATACTGCCACTGGGAGAAGATATAAGAAGTATTGCTGTAATAGGGCCCAATGCTGATAATTTCGAATCCCTTATAGGTAATTATAACGGTATTCCGAAAGACCCTGTAACCGTGCTTGATGGCATTGTCAATAAGACAGGAAAGACCCGGGAGATTGCCTGGTCAGAGGGCAGTCCCCTGGCAGATGGGATCAACAACCTGTTTCCCGTTCCATCGGAATATCTTTATACAGAAGACGGCGTGCAGGGTGTGCGTGGAGAATATTATGACAATATTGATCTGGAGGGCGACCCTGTTTTTACACGTATCGATGATAATATAGATTTCTACTGGGAAACATACAGTCCACATAAAGACATAGCTCATGATAATTTCTCTGTCAGGTGGACATGCCGGCTGAGGGCCCCTGTCAGTGGCATGTACAGTCTGGGCAGCTGGGGATCATCAAACTACAGGATCTTTATTGACGGGGATGAGTTTCTCAGCTATAATAGTGAGCATCATGCCTTCCACCGGGAAAAGAGGATCAGGCTGGACGAAGGCAGAGAATATGAGGTGGAGGTTCTGTACCGTAATTATTCCGGTGATGCAGATATGAAACTTATGTGGTCCATGCCGAAGGAAGATATGACCGGAGAGGCTGTCAGGGCAGCAGAGTCAGCAGATATTGTATTGCTTGTCCTTGGTCTGTCACAAAGGCTTGAGGGAGAAGAGATGCCGCTGGAGATTGATGGTTTCAGTGGAGGCGACCGTACCCACCTGCGGTTGCCTGAAGTGCAGATGGACTTATTCAGAAAGGTTAAACAGACAGGTAAGCCTGTGGTGGTGGTGCTGATGAACGGCAGCGCCCTGGCTGTTAATGAGATAAACGATAAAGCCGATGCCATTCTGCTGGCCGGGTATCCCGGA
>CAZGUR010000075.1:5671-7809 GCA_964529295.1 uncultured Rikenellaceae bacterium
GACAGGAAGGTGGAAATGCCGTGGCCGATGTACTGTTTGGCGATTATAACCCTGCCGGCAGGCTGCCCGTTACATGGTACAGGTCAGTTGACCAGCTTCCCCCTTTTGATGATTATGATATGGAAGGCCGGACGTACCGTTACTTCAGGGATGAGCCCCTTTATCCTTTCGGATATGGCCTTAGTTATACAAGTTTTGAGTATGACAGCCTGGAGCTGCCTCAGAGGGAAGGCGCCGGTGAGACTGTCAGGATAAGTGTAATCGTCAGGAATTCAGGGCAGTACCAGGGAGATGAGGTTATTCAGCTGTATTTAAAGGATGAAGAAGGCACAACAAGGCGGCCTCTGCACGAACTTAAAAGGTTCAGGAGGATAAGCCTTGAGCCTGGACAGTCTGAGAAGCTGAGCTTCGAACTCTGCGGGGACGAGTTCTCAATGATCAATAATGAGGGCAGAAGGGTGGTTGAACCCGGACGTTTCACTGTGTTCGTGGGGGGCAGGCAGCCTGGATACACACCATCCGGCGATACGGGATTTACGAACCTGGTATCCTCTGATATAATTATTGAATAATAATTTCTTACAGCATGTGACCGGCATGCCTTCTATGATGAAGCTACATAATTATTTCGAGCATAAATTTGCGGATTCCGGTCTCCTGCCTGATTACTTCGTGAAATTGACGTTTTGCAGCTTATATGTCTTATAATTAAGAAACATTATAAATTGGGTTATTAACATATTAATTATTAGGGATATGTGAAATTGCGTAAAATAATTTATCTTAGAGATTTTGATTAATAAATTATTCTTATTTAAGTTTATACCAAGTTTACAGGGTGGATATTGAACAATAAAAAGTAAAAAATACACTTATAAATTCGTGTCTTAAGATGAAAATTGTTATTGGTGTTTTTTTTAGTTTGAAAAAGTGTAATACAGACACCTAAAAATCAGGGCAAAGAACCTCTCGGATTTCAACTTGGATTATAAAAATGCATTTTAACAAAATGAGTAATCAAAATAGATTATCGGAATTATTAGAAAGACCTATAAAGTGTATAAGATACACGTAAATTACTATAATTAACCAATATAAATTTATTAATATGAGAAAATTCTTAAAAAGTAAGGGGAGTAAGCTGTTTGGAAAACAGACCCTTCTTATGGTTTTTATGCTGATGATCTGTGGTGTACTGTCAGTGCATGCCCAGCAGAGAACCATTACCGGTACAGTTACCGATGAAAACGGAGAACCTATCGCCGGTGCTACTGTCCTTGTTGAGGGAACATACAGGGGAGTGAGTAGTGATGCCGATGGGAACTTTGAGATTACTGTAAATCCCCAGGATGAATACCTGACGGTTTCATTTGTGGGGATGAAAGATCTGCGCCTTGAGATAGGAGAGGCATCAGATTATGATGTTGAACTGGAGTATGATGTTCTGGGACTCGATGAAGTTGTTGTTGTTGGTTACGGAACACAGAAAAAGGGAGATATAACAAGTTCCATTTCTTCTGTTAAAGCAGATGATTTTGTTAAAGGAGCGGTTGTCGATGCTGCTCAGCTCGTTCAGGGTAAAGTAGCCGGTCTTGCAGTTGTAATGCCGGATGGTGACCCCACATCAGGATCGCAGATTATGCTGAGGGGAACAAGCTCTCTTAAAGGGGGATCAACCCCATTGGTGCTGATTAACGGTGTTCCGGGTAATCTCGGTACGGTAGCGCCTGAAGATATTGAATCAATCGATGTTCTTAAGGACGGATCAGCAGCTGCTATTTATGGAACACGCGGAACAAATGGTGTTGTGATTATCACCACCAAAAGCAGTCAGTATGAAGCTGTTCCGGAGATAGAGTATTCTGGATACACATCCATATCTGATATTGCTAATAACAGGAAGGCTGATTTCATGGATGCAGCAGACCTGAGACAGAAATGGGATGAAGGATATGTCTTCAATGGTGCAAATCTCGAGGATTTTGGTGAATCAACAGACTGGCTGGATCAAATTACACGCAAAGGTCTCACACAGTCACACAACCTAAGTGTTAGGGGCGGAAGCAAGACAAGCAATTATGTTGCTTCAGTTAACTACAGGGACCAGCAGGGTACATTTATCGGTACCAATAATAATA
>CAZGUR010000075.1:7819-13208 GCA_964529295.1 uncultured Rikenellaceae bacterium
GTAACAGGCCGGTTGGATCTTAACCATATAATGTTTGACGGTAAGGTGAAAGTAAACCTGTCAACCATTATGAGTGAGCAGAAATTTGATGCCAACGGTGATGGCTACGGCTTTAACTCAATTGCCTACCGCTATGCTCTTATAAGGAACCCGACAGAACCTGTTTATGATTCAGGCGACGCGAAGTGGTTCGAAAGAAATATATACGTATATGATAACCCTGTTGGCTATATTGAAGAAACAATCGGACAAAACCTTTATCGCAATGTAAGGCTTACAGGAAGTGTTATTTATTCACCTCTGCCCGGACTGGATATTAAAGGTATGTATGCAAAGAGGGGTAATTCACAGATAAGGGGTTATTACCAGACAAAAGACCATGTTTCCACTACCAAGCTGGGCAGGAACGGCTATGCTTCAAGAGGAACGAGTGACTATGTAAATAACCTCGGTGAGATTACAGTAACCTATAATAAGAGCTTTGGCGAACACCGTATCAATGCACTGGCCGGATACAGCCATGAGAGTGAGACCAACGAAGGATTCTGGATGCAGAACTGGGACTTCCCCACTGATGCCTTTACATATAATAATATGGGTACAGGTTTTGCCCTGAAAAGGGGTGAGGCTCCTCATTCAAGCTATAAGTCAGGGGAAACACTGATAGGCTTCTTTACAAGGGTAAGCTACAACTATGCTGATAAATACATGGCCATGGTCAGCATGAGGCGTGAGGGCTCATCAAAATTCGGTAAGGATAATAAATGGGGAAACTTCCCCGGTATCTCCATTGGATGGAAGATCGACAACGAGCCTTTCATGGAGAATGTTGTGCTTATTGATAATCTCAAACTGCGGGCAGGATTCGGTATTACAGGTATTAATATTCTGAGCCCTTACCAGTCATTGAGTAGCCTTGACTATTCAACAGGCAATGCCATGCTCTACAATGGTACATGGGTATACGGACTTACACCTGTGAGGAATCCAAACCCAAACCTGAAATGGGAAAAAAAGGAAGAGTTTAATGTAGGACTTGACTTTTCTTTTATCGGTGGAAGGATCGGAGGATCCATAGATGCTTATTCAAGACTTACAAAAGATATGCTATGGGATTATTCCGTACCAGTTCCTCCATACCTCTATGGGACAATCACGGCTAATGTGGGCGAGATACAAAATACCGGCCTTGAAGTATTATTAAACCTTATCCCGGTTAAAACAGCCAGTCTTGAGTGGAGGACTGATTTTACCTACTCAACCAATAAGAACAAACTCGTATCACTGAATAACGAAGAGTTCCAGACCACCAATGATTATTTCTATGCCGGTCATACCGGGGAACCAATACAGACAAGCACCCACAGGGTTGATATCGGAGGTCCTATTGGTAACTTCTGGGGACTGAAGGTTGTAGATATTGATGATGACGGGATATGGATAGTTGAGACCCCGGATGGTGAACTGATATCTGCCCTTGATGCTTCTGATGCTGATAAGCAGGTTCTGGGTAACGGACTCCCAAAACATTACCTGAGTTTCAATAATACATTAAACTATAAGGGATTTGACCTTAATGTCAATATGAGAGGTGCATTTGGATACCAGATACTTAACTTCCAGAGAATGTATTATGAGAATCCTACTATAAATTATAACACCCTGAATTCTGCTTTCGATAAAGTATATGGGAAAGCTGTACTCCAGGATGTCCAGAGATTCGTCAGCCATTATGTTGAAAATGGTGATTATATGAAAGTTGATAATATTACCCTGGGCTATTCTTTTGATATGAGAAATGTGAAAGCTGTAAAGAGCTTGAGGGTATATGCTTCGGGCAGGAACCTTGCTACCATTACAGGATATAAGGGAATGGATCCTGAAGTGAATATCAGAGGACTGAGTCCCGGAATGGACAGCAGGGATAAATATCCTACGGTGACAAGCTATACATTTGGTATTAATCTGACCTTTTAATTAAAAAAATGATGAAAATGAAATTAATCAGATACTTCATAAGTACAATGATCCTGTCGGGGCTGATATTGTTCAGCGGCTGTACGGATCTGAACGAGATCGTTTACAATGAGGTCACGGAAGACAGTTTTAATCCTACTACCGATGACCTGGCAGCACTTATAGCAACAGGCTATGCACCCTTAAGGTATATTATGGGATGGCAGGGACTTTTTGACCTGCAGGAAGAACCAGCGGATATTATGATAACCCCTACACGGCCAAATGGCTGGGATGACGGTGGAACATATAAAAGGATGCACTGGCATAAATGGAATACCCAGCAATGGCAGCCGCGTAATACCTGGAGAACCTGTTATAACGGTATAAATAAGGTGAACCTGGTGATGAAGCAGATCAATGAGGGACTGGTCCCGGTTGATGATGAACTGAAACCCGGCTTCCTTGCCGAGCTGAGGGCTCTCCGCGCCTTATGGTATTCAATACTGTGTGACACACATGGTAATGTACCTATAATTACATCTTTCTCAGAAGAAATACCTGTGCAGAATACCCGGACAGAGGTCTTTAATTTTATTATTGATGAGCTGACCGATCCTGTTGTCATAGATAACTTGAGTGAAGAAGTGTCGCCTGCGACATACGGACGTATGAATAAGTGGGCAACATATACACTGCTTGCAAGAATGTATCTCAATGCCGAAGTATATACGGGAACGGCGCACTGGCAGGATTGTATTGATGCATGTCAGGAAGTAATCGAGAGTGCACAGTATGACCTGGAATCAAATTACAAAAGCAACTTTGTTGTAAATAATGAAGGTTCGGCTGAGATAATCTTTGCGGTTCCCTATGATGACATATATGCAAGGCAGTGGAACCAGCATATGAAAACACTGGCTGTGCAGAGCAGGGAAGTTTTTGCCATGGAGGCAACACCATGGGGAGGCAGTGCAGCCAATCCACAGTTTATAGACACCTATCATCCTGAGGACAAGAGGTTGAAAGACACCTGGCTGATGGGCCAGCAGTTCACTCCTGCCGGCGATTCAGTATGGGTAAGTAAACCAGACAAACCTCTTAACTTCACAAAAGAACTGCAGAGCCTTTTCTGGACAGAGGAGTATGAAGGTTACAGGAATGGTAAATATGAGATCAAGATAGGTTGCAAGTCATCTATGAGCAATGACTTTCCATATTTTCGCTATTCTGACATACTTATGATGAAGGCAGAGTCTCTTATGCGTCTGGGTAATGAAGATGATGCTGCAATCCTGGTGACACAGGTAAGAAGCAGGGCATTTGAGGACCCGGCGGATGCTGAAGTAAGCGGAGCAGAACTGCTTGAAGATACAAGTTTCCAGAAAGGAACAATCGACGAGGATGGTAATCTTGATGAGCCCGGACTACAGACGCCAATACAGTACGGAAGGTTCCTTGATGAACTGGGATGGGAATTTGCATGTGAAGCACGCAGAAGGACAGACATTATACGATTTGGCAAATTCACAAAGTATAACTGGTATAATCATGTGCCAAATGGCGACCATACAATACTTTTCATAATTGGTGAAGCTGAGCTTAACACCAATCCAAACCTTGAACAGAATCCGGGATATTAGGTTAAACTCTTGAGGGTTGAATTTAGATTAGGTTAGTTTTTTGGGTGATTTGAACCGGGAGGATTTTTTCCTCCCGGTTTTTATTCTGCCCTTTATTTTTCTTCCGCCCGATGATGTCCGGGTGAAAAACAGGATTTTATCTGCCTTCAAACGCCGCATTTTCTTCTTACCTGCTGTAAACAGGAGTCAGTTGCAGGGAAAATCAAACTTTTTATCAATATGGCTGTTATTAGAATAAGATATTATTAATAAAATAGCTGACATGAAACATTTAACACTGATTATAATAATTGCGTCCTTCCTTACCGGCAATCTTGAGGCACAGAAAAGTTTTTATGATTTTAAAGTCGAAACGATATCCGGAGAAGATTATGATCTTGCTTCGCTGAGAGGGAAAAAAGTAATGGTGGTGAATACAGCATCGAAGTGCGGTCTGACCCCGCAGTATGAACAGCTACAGGACTTATGGGAGCGATATGGTGGCGATGACTTTGTTATTATCGGGTTTCCAGCCAATAATTTTTTGAGCCAGGAGCCCGGATCAGATGAGGAAATACAGGAATTCTGCACAGTTAATTATGGCGTTACATTTCCAATGATGTCTAAAATATCTGTTAAAGGTGATGATATGCATCCTTTGTACCACTGGCTTACTAGTGAAGAGATGAACGGGGTGGAAGACTCAAAGGTGCAGTGGAATTTTCAGAAATACCTTATTTCAGAGGATGGGACACTTGAAAAAGTTGTTAAGCCAAGGACCAGACCAGATGACCCGCTTATACTTGCCTGGTTAAATGAATAATTGTTTATCAAAAATAATTTTCTAAACGTTTGTAATTTAAAACCGGTTTTTAACCGGTTTTTTTATTGTGCGCCCGGCATGGGCGATAACTATAGGGTGAAAGTCCCGAACGTACCTTGACAGTGGGAAGCGTTAGCTTAAGGCAAGGGTGTCCATCGCGAGGTGGAACCCCGAAGGGCTCAGCGAAGCTAATCTGAAGGAAGCCAGCGGCAAAATCCCGGTCTGACGAACAGAAACTGCATATAAGGCCTAAGGTTGCCGGATGAGTTTGCATTACAAAACGAAGTCCGATACTGTCCGGGGCAACCAAGGTAAATGCAGCAGATATATGGGATGAAAGTTATTGTTCTTACCCGGGGAGGTCTCACGGACATGAGGAAACGGAGTATGAATCATGGTCGAAACAAGGTTTACCGTGAGAAGTCAGCCGAGGTCATAGTACCGTGATACGACAGTTACGGGAAGGACCGAACCTTAATAAGGAAGCAGTAAATGAAAGTTACCAGATGAAAGAAGGAAAGCAGAAAATCTTTGATCCATCAGAGACCTGCCCACAGAAGAATAGGACGGCATCCGAAGGCTATGTGGGAGGGCAGACTTTCATTGGGATAACCGAAAACAACGCTTTCAATGAAAATCAATCGGAGTATGGGATGTTAGAGTACATTCTTTCACCAACTAACCTTAACAAGGCCTACCTGAGGGTAAGGCGAAACAAAGGGGCAGGTGGTGTAGACAAGATGGAAGTCGAATCTTTAAAGGATTATCTTGTTGGAAATAAGGAAGCACTGATACAATCCATACTAAGGGGCAAGTATCGCCCCAATCCGGTCCGTAGGGTACCAATACCCAAGGAAGACGGAAGTAAACGGCAGTTAGGAATCCCGACCGTTGTGGATAGGGTGATCCAACAATCTATTTACCAGATACTCAGCCCGGTCTACGAGCCGCAATTCTCTGAGTACAGTTACGGGTTCAGACCGAAAAG
>CAZGUR010000076.1:0-13159 GCA_964529295.1 uncultured Rikenellaceae bacterium
AGGAGGCGGGAATTAAGCAGACTGGGGATTCCTGGTCAGTAGCTGAAGGTGGCACCCATATTGAAGGTGTTGGTGATGCCGTGGAAGTAGGGCGCTGACCAGTCATCATTACCGGAAATATTACGATGTGTAAACGAGACATGGAGGTAAAGGTCGTTGACTGGCTGGTATGACAGTCGGAGTCCGGCCGACAGCGAACGCCACTCTATGCTCTCCAGGGGCGGGTTGCCCAGCCTGCTGCCCCCGTCTGCGGTATAATCGGGTCCGCGTACTGCATCGGTCAGGAAAAGCCTGATGCCTGCCGTGCGCCATGGACGGTAGTCGAGAGCCAGGTGCCACTCCCGTGAATTATCCTTAAGGTAGTGACCCAGGTTATAGTTATTGGTCTCGAAGGTAAGAGTAGGCACGTAATGCCTGAAGACAAGAGGGTAGGTATAGGTAAACTCCGTTGTCAGCGACAGGTTGTCCACGGGAAGATTGCTGAGCCTGAAGCCGGCCTTGTAGCTGAAGAAATTATATTCATCGGGCTCCCATATGCGCGGCACCGACAGCTCATCGATAAACATGCTGCCGTAGATATGCAGGTGCCTGATCTGCCGGGAGCTTATATTGAAAAACATCTGCGAGTTCATATTGTCAATGCCGGAGTTATAGGTATGGTCCACCGACTTATAGAAAAACACGGGTATAAGGTAGGCCGGGTGGAAACCGAGGTCGCTGTAAATAATAGAGTTGCCGGCCGAGACCCACAGCTTACTGAAAGGACGGAAGGAGAACATATTGGCGGCAATGAATTTTTTGTGGTACACCTCGCGGTAGTCGGTGCCGTAGCTGTTTGTCACCCAATATGAGCGGGCTGAGTCGACCTCCATGGAGTTAAGCATGCCGTGGAAATAATCAAAATGGAACCATTCCGCCGGCTCCATGTGCAGCCTGAGGCGGACGAAGGTTGGATTGTGGCCACCGAAGATGGCAGCCCCGTTATAGTTGCTGCCCCACTCCATGCCATCCTTCACCAGCGCCACATATCCCTGGTCCCAGGCCCGGGCCACACCTCCCTGCATCTCGCTCCAGTCGGTGCCCAGCTTGATATGTCCCCCTTCCCTTTTGGTCAGGTACCCGGACCTCCCCAGCAGGGGTTTCTCATGGTTGTCGCGCAAAGAGGCATAGAAGCTCCAGCGGCCGTAACAGGCCCAGGCCTCCGCGCCATTGCGCCAGTGGGTGGCCCTGCCGCCGTCATTGCTTAAGACTTCTCCTCCCAGTATGGGGTTGACGGTAAGGGTGAAACGATCATCCCGGTAATAGAAGACGTCCAGGCGCTTATCATAATCCTCCTCATCTTCATACAGCTCCTTCCCGAAATCGCGCAGGTAGAAATCCAGTTCCGCCTGCTGCCTTCGCGTTAGCTTTTCACGCTGCTGAGCCGCCGCCTCCAGCTTTCCGGCTATCATCATGCGACTGTAAGGTTTGATAAGGCCTTTAAGTTCTATGATGCCGTCCGTAGCCAGCTCATCAAGGAAGGTGTATACGCCCGTATTATTGACATTGTGCGGCACGTACTGTGCTGTAAGCATTGCGGGCAGCAGTGCCAGGACTGCTATCATCATAACTCTTCCGGGCATAGGCTTGTTTTGAACCACTAAAATACCAAAAAAAGCAGTCAACGAAAAATAAGGGTATAAGCATGATGTCCGGAGTAAAATGCCCGGCGGAGAAATAATTAATCAGGAAATAATATCCTTAATGTATGAAACCAATAGAAAAGTGCTTCACCCTGAGCAACAAATTTCAATCGCTTGTTCAAATAATTATACTCCGGATTACTTAGCATAAAATCGGCAAGAGAAATATCCGTACTATATTTTGGTAAATCACCTTGGTAATCCTTTAAAATTATTACTGCCAGCAACGCAGCTTTTGAGCTTGCAACCTTAGCTTCCAATAATCCAAAGGTTCCTTCAAAAATATAATGCCTGAATTGATTTATTCCGGATCTGATTTCTCTTAGAGGGAAGCTTTTTTCATTTTTTGAAAAGCTGATAATGCCTGATATTGTTAAGGATGTATCAAAAATATCTTTCAGCACCTGTTCAGCAGATTTGATTCTCCGTTCCGGCCTAAACTCTATTGCTAATTTAACAGATTTGTGAAATGATTGTTTCACAATCTCAATATCTGATATATCTTCATATAAACAACCAATATCAAATAATTGCTTCATAATCTCCTTCTCCTTAGCAAGGCCATAGGGCACCCCTGTCGTATTCGGTGCAAAAGCAGTTAGTTTATCGCCTGCTATTGAATTGATGTCAGGCATTATTACATTAACTGTATCACCATCCTGTAGAAGCCATTCCGTATCGATCGGTCTTTCAACGGTCAATGGATAAGGATTCTCTATAAAAACTATATCAAGTAAAATTTCTCGTTGTGGATTTAATATTGCATTCCCTTTCTTATCCCTGGTTCCAACATTTGATTCATACAAGAATCTGTAATGTGCTTTTGGTATCCCTTTTTGGTAACTTCTCCTTTCATCCAGTTCCATCCCAGTAAAAACACTGGAAGACACAATCTTTGAAAGATACTCTTCCAGTTTCTCTTTGCTAATTGATGGGTTGAGTATTATATCAATATCCACTGAAAACCGTTTAGGCTGATCCATTAGCAATACAAGGCCCGTTCCTCCTTTAAATATGAATTCCAGACCAGTCAATTTGATGTGTTCCAACAGATATAAAGCATGAATCATGGCTTCCATAATTGCCGGATCCTTACTGTATTTCTGTCTTTTTTCAAAAATCCACTTTGCTGACAGTGATTCAACTTTTATCATTGATGATATTTTTTGGTATATCAGTTTTTTCCAGAAGAAAGCGCCTTAAATCCTTTTCTTTACCCCTCCTGCCGGCATAATGAAACAATGTTGTAAAATTCACAAGGTACTTTTTATAAGCATTATTGATAATATATACTAATTCTCTTCCCTGAAAAGCACTAAACAAATTTCGATCGCTGAACAGATCAACTATTATTTTTTCAAGAGTTACTGTTGTAACATTCCCGATCTTCTGTAATGGAGCTCTGGAAATCAAAGATTGTAAGACTATTGACCTTTCTGTTTCGAAAATATAACGTTCAATCTCTTTTTTGTCCGGCTCAATATAAACAGTTCCGAAATTCAGACTTTGTATAAAATCAAAGACCGGCTCTATGGCCTCTCTTTCAACCTGCAAAACTGTAATAAACTTTACAGGTAAATGAAGCATGAATTCATTGACAGCTTTAGTAGACCATATACATTGCTTAAGACTAGGGAATTGCTTTTCAACTCTCAGGTGTATTTTCTTTTGAAAATCATCAATCTCGGGTTTAAAAACAGGCTTGTAGCTCAGGATGAAATGATCTTGTGATATCGGTGTTATTACTTTCATATCTTTAAGCATATAAAGCCTCCATCGAAAAGTCGCATCTTTTAAATCAGGTTCAAATTTGCGATATAAATCTAATAAGGCCTTCCTGGAGAATGAGTCCTTCCCATTGAATTTTTTTCTTAGTTGCTCTATGATGAATTCTCTGTTCAATTTATTTACTTATTTATGCTCCTTACTTATTATGATTTACAAAGATAAAAAATATATCAAACAAATACCAATAATAACGTTTTATTGGTAAGTGTTTGTTTTCAAACAAATGCCACTATATTGGCTTTACTGGTAAATGTTTGTGTCATTACCATCACTGTTGCCCGTGAAAGCATATTTTAATATCTTTGCGTTTTTAAAAACAGGCAGCACAGATGAGTAAGAAATTTCCGGAATATAAAGGCCTTGACCTGTCGCAGGTTAACAAGGATATCCTGGCCTACTGGGATAAGAATGATACTTTCCATAAAAGTATAAAGAGCAGTAACGGCAAGGGTGAATTTATCTTTTACGAGGGACCCCCCTCGGCTAACGGTAAACCGGGAATACACCATGTTATGTCGCGTTCCATAAAGGATGCCATATGCCGCTATAAGACACAGTGCGGTTATGAGGTTAAACGCAAGGCTGGATGGGACACCCACGGACTGCCGGTGGAGCTGGGCGTGGAGAAGAGCCTGGGTATAACAAAGGAGGATATAGGCAAGAGCATATCGGTGGAGGAGTATAACAGTGCCTGCCGTACCGATGTGATGAAGTATACGGACCTTTGGGTGGACCTTACACGCAAGATGGGCTACTGGGTCAATATGGATGATCCCTATGTGACCTATGATAACAGGTATATCGAGACGCTGTGGTGGCTGCTGAAGAGATTGTTTGACAGGGGTTTTCTTTACAAGGGCTATACCATACAGCCCTATTCGCCGGCGGCGGGAACAGGACTCAGCTCGCATGAGCTTAACCTGCCGGGATGCTACAAGGATGTGAAAGACACCACGGCCACTGCACTGTTCAGAGTAATACGCGATAATCAGTCTGCCTTTCTGTATGAAAATACCGGTACGGAGGATGTGCATATCATGGCCTGGACAACTACACCGTGGACGCTGCCATCCAATACGGGACTCGTTGTGGGCGAAAAGATAAAATATGTAAAGGTAAGGAGCTTTAATCCCTATACCGGCGACCCCCTTAGCGTGATAATGGCTAAGGACCTGATGCATACCATGTTCCCGGAGGAGAATGCGGGACTCGATATGGATGAGTATAAGCAGGGCGACAGGAAGATACCATTTAAGGTCACCGGTGAATACGCAGGCGCCGACCTGGAGGATTTACGCTATGAGCAGCTGCTGGACTGGGTTGATCCGGGTGAGGGTGCCTTCAGGGTTGTGACAGGTGATTTTGTGACTACCGAAGAGGGAACGGGCATAGTGCATATAGCTCCCACCTTTGGCGCCGACGACCAGAGGATAGGCAAAGAGAAAGGCATACCGGCACTGCTGGTGAGGCTGCATGATGGTTTTATGAGTCCGCTCGTCGACAGGCAGGGACGCATGGTGCCGGTAGAGGATATGGACCCTGACTTTGTCAGGGAGAGAGTCAATAAAGAGACTTATGCACCTTTCGCGGGACGCTTTGTCAAGAATGAATACAGCGATGAGCTGACAGACAAGGATGAGACGCTGGATGTGGACATATCGGTATGGCTCAAGCAGCATGGTAAGGCCTTCAGGATAGAGAAGCACACGCATAACTACCCCCACTGCTGGCGTACGGACAAGCCGGTGCTGTACTACCCGCTCGACTCATGGTTTATAAAGACCACGGCGGTACGCGACAGGATGATAGAGCTCAATAACACCATCAACTGGAAGCCCGCATCAACGGGTACGGGACGCTTCGGTCGCTGGCTGGAGAACCTGGTGGACTGGAACCTGTCGCGCTCAAGATACTGGGGCACACCGCTGCCTCTTTGGGTGACAGAGGACAAGACAGAGGTGAAATGCATAGGCTCGGTGGCCGAGTTCAGGGAGGAGATAGACAGGGCCGTGTCGGCGGGACTGATGAAAGATAACCCGCTGAAAGATTATAAGGAGGGGGATAACAGCGACAGCAACTATAGCAGCTTTGACCTGCACCGTCCATTCGTGGACGAGGTAGTGCTGGTAAGCGAGAAAGGACAGCCCATGAAGAGGGAAGCGGACCTGATAGATGTGTGGTTCGACTCCGGTGCCATGCCCTATGCCCAGCACCATTACCCTTTTAACAAGGAGATAGATTTTAATAAGTACTTCCCGGCCGACTATATAGCGGAGGGTGTGGACCAGACACGCGGATGGTTCTTTACCCTGCACGCCATAGCCGTGATGATATCCGACTCGGTAGCCTTTAAGAATATCATATCCAACGGGCTGGTACTCGACAAGAACGGCAACAAGATGTCGAAGCGTCTGGGCAATGCCGTGGATCCCTTCGACACCATAGAGCAGTACGGATCCGACCCCCTGCGCTGGTATCTGCTTACCAACGCGCAGCCATGGGATAACCTTAAGTTTGACATGCCGGGGGTGGACGAGGTGAAAAGGAAGTTTTTCGGCACCCTGTATAATACCTACTCCTTCTTTGCTCTCTATGCCAATATCGACGGCTTCAGCTACCAGGAGGATGAGGTGCCGCCGGCAGAGAGACCCGAGATAGACAGGTGGATAATATCACTGCTTAACAGCCTGGTGAAAGAGGTGACGGACTGTCTCGATGACTACGATATAACAAGGGCGGCACGCGCCATACAGGATTTTGTTACCGAGGACCTCAGCAACTGGTACGTAAGGCTTAACCGCAAACGCTACTGGGGAGGCGATTATAATAAGGATAAGATAGCGGCTTACCAGACATTGTATACCTGTCTGGATACAGTAAGCCGACTGGCAGCACCTATAGCCCCCTTCTATATGGACAGGCTGTTTACCGACCTTAACGCTGTAACGGGCAGACATAAGGAACATTCGGTGCACCTGACCCTCTTCCCTGAGGCTGATGATAAGTATATAGACAGGGAGCTGGAGAGAAGGATGGAGCTGGCACAGAAGGTATCGTCCATGGTGCTTGGACTCCGCCGTAAGGTGAGCATAAAGGTGAGACAGCCGCTGACAAAGATAATGGTGCCGCTGATTGGCCGCGATTTCAAAGAGCGCTTTGAGGCTGTGCGCGAGCTTATACTGTCGGAGGTCAACGTGAAGGATGTGGAGTATATAGAAGACACCTCGGGCATACTGAAGAAAAAGATAAAACCTGACTTTAAGGCCCTGGGTCCCCGCTACGGCAGGATGATGAAGCAGATAGCCGCAGCCATAAGCGCAATGGGACAGGAGGAGATAGCAGCCTTCGAGAGAAGCGGAAACCATACCCTGGTGATCGATGGACAGGAGGTGGTGCTTGGACCGGACGATGTGGAGATAATATCCGAAGATATACCGGGATGGCTGGTGGCCAACGAGGGAGCGCTGACAGTGGCGCTGGATGTGACTGTGACAGAGGAGCTGAAGCAGGAAGGCATAGCCCGTGAGTTTGTTAACAGGATACAGAACCTGCGGAAGGAGAGCGGCTTTGATGTAACGGATAAGATACATGTGATGATAGAAAAGCTGGATGAGATAGCGGAGGCCGTCAACAGGCATAAGGACTATATAGCCTCACAGACACTGGCCAATCATATTGAACTGGCATCCTTTGAGGAGTCCAAAGATGTGAGCTGGGTTGACATACATGATATCCCCGTAAGGATAAGGATAAGGAAACATTGATAAGCGCTTATACATAGCTGGCCTGGTGTTAGTTACAGGGCCGGATCACTGCCGGAAAAAAGGCGGCATTTTAATACAAAATAGATAGCCTTAATCTGGCAGATATTAAATAAAATATTATCTTTGAGAAAGTACAAAAATTTAGTGATATGGAGGAGAAGAAAAGATATACAGACGCGGAACTTCAGGAGTTCAAGGAGATCATACTGAAGAAGCTGGATAGTGCAAAAGAGGACTATGAGACACTAAAGAGCAGTATAACACACTCAGAAAGCAACGATACAATGGATACCTCTCCAACCTTCAAGGTACTGGAGGAAGGTGCCACCACACTGTCCAAAGAGGAAGCCGGAAGGCTGGCACAACGTCAGCTGAAATTCATTCAGCACCTGCAGGCAGCACTGGTGAGGATAGAGAACAAAACCTATGGTATCTGTCGCGAAACAGGCAAGCTGATAGCCAAGGAGAGGCTGAGGGCAGTGCCCCATGCCACACTGAGCATCGATGCCAAGAGGGCGCAGAAATAAATCAGATAAAATATATATTCTATGTTTTCGGGAATAGTTGAAGAAGCAGCTCCCGTGGTGGAGCTTGTTAAGGATAAGGGAAACCTGCATATAACAATGGAATGCTCCTTTGCCCATGAGCTGAAGATAGACCAGAGCATAGCCCATAACGGGGTGTGCCTGACAGTGGTGGAGGTAAAGGATAAGACCTATACGGTAACGGCCATTAAGGAGACACTGGACAAGTCCAATCTGGGACTCCTGCAGGTGGGCAACAGGGTTAACCTGGAGCGCAGCAGTCGCGTGGATGCGCGGATGGACGGACATATAGTGCAGGGCCATGTGGACCAGACAGCCGTATGCACAAAGGTGGAGGAAGCTGACGGCAGCTGGTACTACACCTTTGAGTATGAGCCGGCACAGGCCGACTATATAACGGTGGAGAAAGGATCAGTATCGGTCAACGGCGTTAGCCTGACAGTGGTCAACTCAAAGGATAAGTCCTTCCAGGTGGCTATCATACCTTTCACTTATGAGATAACCAACTTCCATGAGTTTAAGCCCGGCACCGTGGTCAACCTGGAGTTTGATATTATAGGCAAGTACGTGGTGCGCTACCTCAAGGGAATGGGGTATTAGAGAGCGGTTCCATGCGCCCTTTGCGGGCAGTCAAAACGAATGAATACGGAAAACAGGATATCTTTTATTATCTCAGTGGCGGCAGCACTGATAATGATGCTGGTGCTGCTGATATTGTATCTGTCAGGCGCGACCCTGCTGCTGTGGCTGGTGATTATAATACCCCTGATCGTCTTTACACTGTTCTTTTTTATCAGCAGGCTGGTGATCAACCACTCGCACATCACTCTCCACAGCCTTAACGAAGGAGAGGAGAGCAGCAGGAAAGGCGGCAGCAAGAGGGGCACCGGCACTCTGAAGGCCAGAAGAAAGCGGGCTGCAGGCAATAAGGATATTATAAGCGATGTGGAGGAGGAGGTGGCCGAGCTGCAGAAGCTGAAAGGGCTGGAGACATACCGCAAGGAGTTCCTGGGCAATGTGTACCACGAGCTTAAGACACCAATCTTTAACCTGCAGGGTTATATACTGACGCTGATAGAGGGTGGACTTGATGATCCCGAGATAAACAGGCTGTACCTTGAGCGCACAGAGCAGAATATCAACAGGATGATATCCATAGTGGAGGACCTGGAGTCTATATCCGGACTCGAATCGGGGGCGCTGAACCTGAAGATGGAGTCCTTCAATATAAAAAGAACGGTGAGGGAGGTATTTGAGGCCAACGAGATAAGGGCTAAGAAATTCAATGTGAGGCTGGAGACGGGGAAATCAAAAGAAGGCAGCATAATGGTGCGGGGCGATAAGAAAAGGATATTCCAGGTGCTCAATAACCTTGTTATGAACAGCATCAACTACGGGGTCAGGAACGGCAGTACCACGGTCAACATAAAGGAAGCCGGCGGCAAGGTGCTGATAGAGGTGAAAGATGACGGCATAGGCATAAGCCGCGCTGACCTGCCCAGGATCTTTGAGCGTTTCTACCGGGTGGACAAGAGCCGGTCAAGGAATTCGGGGGGAACGGGACTCGGACTGGCCATCGTAAAGCATATACTGGAAGCACACAAGCAAAGCATAAAGGTTAACTCCGTGCCAGGCGAGGGATCATCATTTACCTTCACCCTCGACCGTTAGCTTTTTATGCCGCCCGTTTAGCCTGATTCATAAAAAACTGAGAAAACTTTAGTATTAAATTGACATGTACGTATATGTTTTGTATATTTGTACGTAAACACATTGCCTTATGGATACTAAACTGACATTAAAGCTGGATAAGCATACTATTGAGAGTGCAAAAAAGTATGCAAAAGCAAATAAGATCAGTCTTTCGAAAATGATTGAATCTTATCTTAAATCAATCACAAGGGAAAATGAAGAAAAGGTTGAAATAACACCTTTTGTGGAAAGTTTATCCGGGGTGGTACATCTTCCTGATGACGACTACAAGAAAGGCTATTCTGACTATTTAAACGAAAAATATAAATGAAAAAACTGCTTGTCGACACTAATATCATATTTGATTTATTAGCTGAAAGAAAAGAGTTTTATAAGCCGGCAGCACAGCTTTTTTCACTTGCCGACCAGAAAAAGGTTGAATTATTCCTATGTTCCCTCTCTTTTGCAACTGCACACTATATTTTAAGTCGCCAGATAACAGAAAGCAAAGTCAGAGAAATATTGCGCAAGCTGAAAGTACTGGTAAACGTGATAAGCCTGGATTCAAAAGTCCTTGACCTGGCATTAAATTCTGATTTTAAAGACTTTGAAGATGCTATTCAATATTATGCTGCAATTGAATCCGGTATTGATATTATCATTACGAGAAATTTAAAAGATTTCAGGAAATCGGATATACCCGTTATGACAGCATTGGAATTTTTACAAATAAAATAACAGCTCATAAGACTGTTCCAAAAACAACAAGCTCAGGCTGACTGGCTATACCGTGTGTTTCCTGCTGGTATTTTTTTCATTTCTTTAATTCATAATTTGTACTTCTTCCTCCTGCAGATTCCTTTTGCAGAATACCCTTGTCTATCAAATCATTGATATCCCGAATCGCTGTGTCCTTTGAACATTTTGCAATCTTTGCCCACTTAGATGAAGTCAGCTTTCCATCAAATCCATCTAATAGCTTATTCAACAGGTTCTTTTGTCTTTCATTTATGAGTGTCTTAGAATTTTTAGTCCAGAAGCCTGCTTTAAATAAAATTCTGACTAAATGTGAATCTGTCGATTTTAAAGAACTTATCAAACAGTTTAAAAACCAATTAATCCATTCGCTTATGTCAAGATTTCCTGTTTGTGTCTTTTCCAGTATTTCATAGTATTCCTTTCTTTCTATTCGTATTTGAGCAGACATACTGTAAAATCGCTGATTGCTTTTATCAGATTGGGCCAATAACATGTCAGTCAAAGCCCTTGCTATCCTCCCATTCCCGTCTTCAAAAGGATGTATGGTAACAAACCATAAATGAGCTATAGCAGCTTTTAACACTAAATCTGTTTCTGAACTATTATTAAACCAATCCAAAAATAAATTCATCTCATTTTCTACCAATGCGGAATCCGGTGCTTGAAAATGTACCCTTTCCTTTCCCAAAGCTCCGGATACAACTTGCATCGGTCCTGTTGTATCTTTTCTCCAATCTGCAACGGTAATTTTGTACATTCCACTTCTGCCAGTTGGAAATAAGGCAGCATGCCAATCAAAAAGTCTGTCTGCTGTTAATGGCTTAAAGCAATTTTGTGTGGCATCAAGCATCATTTCAACCACACCGTCAACATTTCTGTCCGATTCAACTAAACCAGCTATTTCCATCCCCAATTTTCTTGCTATTGATAAACGAACCTGGTCAGGATTTAAAAATTCACCTTCAATTTCAGATGATTTTAATACATCAAGAGTTAAGGTATCAAGCAGGGCTTCATTCCTCAGGTCGAACCCTAAAGATTCCATTTTCCCGAGGAGTCTTCCCTGCAAATTTCTGGCCTCACTTAACAAATTAACTATTTCATCACTTTTCCATGTGAAATTCGGCCAATTATCTTTCTGATGTATAAAATTTTTCATTCGTTGCATATTGTGCAGCGAATATACACCTTATTCGTTGCATTTAAAAATTTATCGTTGGATTTTATGCGTTAAATATATGCTTTACTCCTTGCAGGATGCTCCTCTATGCTTGCAGGCAAGGCATATATTGTAAACCGATATCATCAGCGTCGGCGCCGCAGCCTCTTTTTGTCCAGCGGCATATCCGCAGCCTTCCACTCCCTGATGCCTCCCCTTAGTATATACAGCCTTGTGAATCCCTGCTCGCCGAGGTACTGCGTTACGGTCCGACTCCTGCTCTCGCCATCGCAATAAATATACAGAGGTGTCTCCGTATCCATGCTGTCGGCAAAAAGTTCCAGCTTATCCATGCCTTCAATACCCAGGGCACCGGGTATGCGCTCGCGCCTGTACTCTTTGGCCACACGTGCATCGATAATGATGGCATATACCTCAGCCTTATAACGGTAATCAAATTCGGAGGGTAACAGGTACTCAGGCTCCTGCTGCAACAGCAAGTCCTGACCAGGATCCCCGGAATCCTGCTGAATCATCAGCGTCACTCCACGATGCCCGGTTTCCAGATACGGCTGTATCGCCGGTCCCGGGTACTCTGGCTCCTGCTGAGCCCTGATCGCCATCGCGAAAGCGGACACAAAAAGTAATATACACAGCGCTCGTTTGATCATAGCACTAAGTTATAACAAACAGACTGGAATACCATATTATTTGAGTCCAGCCACAGTGTCAATAAGTGAATCATTTATATCCCTGGAATACCCTGCTATTTGAGTCCCGCCAGCACATACTCAATGATAGGATCCGGCTTAACGGGATGAAGGAAGGAGAAGGTCCGGTAGCGCGGCGGATGGATAATGCCCCTGTCTGTCATCTCTGTTATAAGGGGTTTGTATTCCATCGAGGTCTTGCCTATCAGCAGTCCTGTCAGGTCCTTATGGCGACTGTAATATTTAAGCACATCCCTGAAGCCTTTGAGGTACAGGTAATCCTTGGTGAAGCCTCCGCCCCTGTATATGCGTGCGGTAATATAAAAAGCCTCCTTCTCGCTCATCCCCCCTGTGTCCATCACCGAATGGAAGGTCTGGCTGAAGCTATAGCCCCTCAGCATCATATCTATCACCAGCACCCTCAGGGCCAGTATCTGCAGTCTCTTAACGGAGAGGTTACCCGACAGGTACTCGCTCAGTATGGCCAGTCCCTCCTGTGTATGGGTGTTGACGGGCAGTCCCAGCCTGAAAATATTGAGGGGCTGCAGCCTGGCATTGATGGTGGTAAGCATATGCACCCCCACCTCATGCTCACTGAGGGCATGCAGCATCTTGTCCGAGAACATGGCATCCTTCCTTATCCTTATCGTCTTGCGCGTATTGAGGATAAGCACCTTGGCTATTATATTACGTGTTATCTCTATGCGGCACTCAAAGCCGTACCTTGCCGTCTCCCTGCGGAAAAAGGCTGCCACATCGGAGGCGTCGAGATTCATCTCTTCCGGCCCGTCGGCAGTGACGGAGCTGTGCATTATATAGCGGGCATTCTCTATATCGTCTGATCCCGGCTCCCCGAAATAGCGTAGCGAGTTATAGAGAAAGTGGTCTGTGCCTATGGACGAGATGATATCCACCTTGTCGGCATAGGAATCTATCACCCGCTGGTAGAGGTGACGTATGGATATATCCTGTATATCCTCCACGGGTATATTATACAATTGCCTCTTAAACTCAAAAGGATCGATGGACAGCTGGCGGTACCTGAATTCCGGGTTACGCT
>CAZGUR010000077.1:0-3109 GCA_964529295.1 uncultured Rikenellaceae bacterium
ATCTACTGGGAAAAACCTGCAACTTACATTATGTTAAATAGAAATTGAATAAATAATACTAACTACCTGTATATTAACGTGTTAAATTACTATACACTATAGTAACTAACTAGTATTAAACAACTTCTGAAATCTTAAATCGTTAATCGATATTCTTCAATCCGAGAGCCTTTGCCTATAATTTGCCATTATGTTAAATAAAACTCCTAACGCGCTTTTATTATATTACAGTTCGCAAAAGTTTATCAAATGCTTTCTGCATTTTCAAACACTTGCTCCATTCTCTTGGAATGTTAGGTCTTGTAATTCACAAAAATAATCTATGAGTTTTTTTAATATACTCAATCTTGTCAGGATCGATTTCATACTCTTTTGCTAGTGATGACCATTTAGAGACAGATTCAACTACTTGTTCGATTATTTCTTTTGGTTTCCTAATATTTTGAACCTTAGCAAAATTGAGTATATCCCTGGTATTGAAGTTGTCTCGCTTACCATTAACTGTCATCTGGTGTTCACTTGTCCAATCTCCTTTTGGATTATAAGACCAGCATACATCAAATGCTGGTGCAAGTCTCCATTCGCTGTCTTTTTCAAGCAAGAAAGAAATGTTTTTTGTATGATCATCCTGGTTTCTTGCGACTATATTAAATACCATCCTTCTAAATAGCTGTTCAAAGTCTGTATAAGGAAGTCCCATATCTCTCATTTCAGCCAGTGCTCCTTCATAGGAATACATTCCAGCATTCAAATAATCATAATGTGCAATCGCGCAAAGAGACTGCGTATGGATCTTAGTTTCATTATTCCTGTCGAATCTTTCCGTAATGAAATGAGATCTGTTATTTTCATGGATCAAATCACAAAACGACATATTTATACCACAATCCTTTGCCAGAAGGTGATATACCATCTCTATCTTTCCATAGCCTGCAGGATCGCTTAAACCTCCTTTTTTTACTCCATCGAATTTAAGTATGAATTGTTCAAAATCATCCGGCACTCCAAGCTGGCCTGACCGTATCTCTCCGGTTTTTCTGTTATAGGCTATGATGGCTTTTGGCCTCTGCCCCCCTGCGGATGTTCCAATTGTAATTAGTTCTGCTAAAGCCTGCTCCTCATTCTCATTTAGATTAACCGAAAAGCTTCTTCTTTCATCAAGGACCTTATCAACAAGGTTTATCAGGTTATCCAGTTCGATGTCCTTACCTTCTGATCGAGGTGTATAGTTAGATGGATAGTATTCCAGGGCCCCCATTCCTCTTTCACTTATATAGCTAAGTTTCTCAACGGGAGTAAATGATTTGACATCCCTTCCCTGGGTTTCCAACCATGCTTTTATAAGCTGATTTCCAAATGCATCTGGTAAAGAATCAGACAGTAGTCCTGGTAAGCCATTGTAAGTTCCAAAATTCAAATTCGGAAACTCAAATATCCTTTGTCCCCGTTGAATATCATCCAAAGGCATTGTCAGTGGAGCTAAATCAATGCCTTTCTGAATGAAATCAGGTAGCAACTCGAAAGTGGCATATTGCTTGTCTGGATTCCAGGACACTACACCAACATCCATATCCCAAATGCTAACGTTAACTGTGATCATTCCTACTCTTGCGTTTAGATGCTCTTTCCCTTGATTTCCCTTCAAGCTTTTGTAGTTCAATTGGACTAATTCCTGGATCAATAATGAAACTATCTAATGCATCCAGTTGTTTTAAAGCCCTAAGAACCTGGATTATAGTTTTAAGTGTTGCATATGAGCCATATTCAAGCTTTTGTAAAGTACTAATCCCAATTCCAGCCCTTGATGCCAGCTCTTCCTGCGAATAGTTCTTTAGCAATCTCTGCTTCTTTATTCTTGTTCCAATCTCTTTGACAATGGCAGTATCCGACATTCTTTTCCAATTCATAACACCTCCATAAATATGTATTATACGTGTTATATGTGCCTAAAGCATACTAATTAATGTGTTGGCAATATACCAATAATTATAATAGAAAGCAAATAGTCAGGCCAGTGTTTTCTAGCCTAAGCTATTTAACCCCGAGTGCTACGGGGCAGGCATAATGCATTTCATTATAGGCAAATACAGTACGGCAGGTCTCAATGTGCCTGCCTAATGTAGCCTGGAATCATTTCCAGATAATATTATCCACATTCCATTTGTTTTTTGGCAGGTCTTCACCTGTTGGATAACCTATTGGAATCACATTTAGCGGTATATGAGTTTCCGGTAGATTGAGCTCTTCTATAACCGTTTTTGTTCTGTCATCGTATGGATATGCTGCAGTCCATACAGCTCCCAGACCCATACTCTCTGCGGCAAGAAGTATATTCTGGGTGGCTGCAGAGCAGTCCTGTACCCAATAAGCTAAATCTTTCAGATTGCCAGCCTTGTCCATATCACCGCAGACAACAATAGCGGCTTGTGCCTGAGACAACATCTTAGCATAAGGCAACTTTTCGCTTAAAATATCCAGAGTCTCACGCTGAGTAATAACATAAAATACCCAGGGCTGCCTGTTTGCTGCTGTTGGAGCTGCCATGCCCGCCCTTAGCAAGGTCTCTATCTGCTCTTTTGTAATAGCCTGGTTTGTAAAATGGCGCACACTCTTTCGATTATGTATCACCTCTAATGTTTTATTCATATATCTTTCATTATAATTAGCAATAAATGGTTTACCATCTATATTTTCCGCAGACCTGTCGGCCCTGGGTATCAAGCTTCCTGTTTCGTAAAAACTCCCTCCTGCGTATATTATCGGATTTAGTAAACCCAGATCAACATTACCCCTGGCATCCAGAATGGCCTCATCCGCTTTTACATCTATAACCTTTCCGATAAACTGCCTGTGTGAACCAAGTTCGTGAATAGCTGTAACTTCGCACTCTATAACGATAGGGAACTCTTTTATATAAGGGGCATTAACAAACTCAGCCCTGACAGGCGTAAGCCCGGTCTCTTTAAACTTATCTACATCTCTGCCGGAATATCGACCTGCATAACTAACATATTTGGCTAATTGGGATGAGGGGACGTTGACTGTGAAAGACCTGGTTTCTGTTACATTACCATATGAATAGGTAGCCGGGCGCATAGAAACTGAAATA
>CAZGUR010000077.1:3119-13034 GCA_964529295.1 uncultured Rikenellaceae bacterium
TACTTAGTGGATCAGAGTTGCATATGCCTATCCAGGCCGCAGTCATTATATTAGGCTTACCATCTTTATCATAGGAGCCTATCACCATAGCAGGTTGGGGGTATAAATAGCTTTTAATACCCACCGACTTCTTCTGAAACGGAAGTATTGAAGAATCTGATGCAGCAGAGGGGGAATTCCCTGTTGCAATTACTGTAGTTGAATCAGGCTTTTCGGAGCTGTTTTCTTTGGTGGCCAAAAGAATGGTTAATATCAAGACCGCTATGGCCAGAACAAGGTTTAAGAATCTGCTTTTTTGCATTATTTTATATTTTTAAGAATCAGAGTTTTTGACTTTTTTATAGCTTATGGTATCTAATAAGCATCCCGTGGGACAGACTGAACACCATGGCTTTGTAAAGAATAAGGATAAAAGCACAACTATAACACCGAAGATAATCAGCCCTATGCCTATGATGCGAAAAGAGAAGAACATAAATGGTTCCAGGTAGTATAGCTCCGGAGTAAAGCCTATTAACAATGCGCCTGCAATAAGTGTGAGATATATTTCTCTTGCACTTATACCCATCAGGCGTGTGGGAAAGGTTCTTTTTTTGAAGGGCGTATAGCGGTTCGTAAGCTCCTGTAAGGCTCCCATCGGACAGAGATAGTTACAGTAAAATTTGCGCTTGCCAATAAATGAGATGCTTAATGCTAAAAGAAATATCACGCTGGCCTGCCAGTTAGCACGCCAGACAAAACCTTCCTGTAACCATCCATACAGTAAATTAGCTGAGAGGACATTATTGAGGATTAAACCCATTATAAGCAATACCAGTAACAAATAAATAGCGCGATATTTAGCCATTCCTTTTTTGTAAACCATCACAAGGGATAGCAAGATCAAACTCAAAAATAAAATGTCCTTAATCGTTGTCCAATGGTTTGTTTCTGTTACAATTGATGCACCTGATCCCACAAGCGATGAAGCTGTCTGCCTGACACCTGCTATTACAGCATTACTTGTATGGGTTGCTCCGGAGATAACATCAACATGGAAATGCATTGCATCAGCTAAGTTGACTCCCTGCCACTTGCCAATAAACTTATCGCCATATATGGCTTCAATGTAATATTCGGTCTCCTTATTGGGCAATAAAGTAATTTTGGTGATGTTTTGATTATCATCAAGGCCTATCAACAAGGGAACATTACCGGCATAACCAAATTCCCGGGAGTAATCGGATGAGAGAAGTACTGAGCCTACTTTATTGCCATTATTAGCATAAACATCGTATGCTCCATGTCTGTTTTGATCATAGGATGCTGCCGTAGGATAATGCTCCTGTATATCTTCTAAAGTTACTACAACTTCCAACTCATTTTTTTGGAATATAAAATCCCTGCCCCCTCTGTAAGCCAGGGATACCAAAAGAACTATTATCAAAAAATACTGGTAAGCTGACTCCCCGATTTGTTTTTTATTCATTAATGTGATCGTATTAAATTCTCATCTTATTCGGGTAAAGAAGCAATTTAAATTTCAATTATTATTGATATGCGTTATTTTTTTCCGAATATAATATAAGTCACCTGAATAATGGGACATAAGTACAGGAATCCGTAAAAGGCGTGCTAACATAAGCTTCTGGTATCTTTTCTGAGATCACCAGTTTCTTTCAGAAAAATTCATAAATTCGTCTTCTATTAGCTTTTATTACCATTGTATTATGGACACATCCATCCTGATTGTGCTGATCATACTTGTTGCCACCGTCATCATGCTCATCACCGGGCTTATGCGCATCGATATGGTGGCGATTCTGTGCATGCTGGCCCTGGGCTGGACAGGCATACTCGAACCACACGAAATGCTTTCAGGTTTTTCCAGTAATGCGGTAATAGTAATTATGGCTGTGATGATCATGGGACGCGGCATTTCACGAACCGGCCTGATGGACAGGTTTTCCATTGCAGTGATCAGGGTGGCCGGTCCCCGAAGAAGGGAGATCACTGCTTTTATGTCCATGATTGTTGGCATTGTTTCCGGATTTATTCAGAATATCGGTGCTGCTGCACTCTTTTTACCCGGCATGCTCGATGTTTCACGGCGAACCAATATTTCTGCATCATCACTGATCATGCCCACCGGGTTTGCTGTGATCCTCGGCGGAACGCTGACTATGGTTGGCTCAGGCCATCTGATTCTTGTGAACGACCTGCTTCTGAATGCCGGGCTCCAACCCTACGGATTATTCAGCGTAACTCCATTGGGCATCATACTGCTGGCATCAGGAATAGCCTTCTTTTATTTTTTCGGCAAATATGTGCTGCCCCGTACAAGATCAGCCGAAAAGGCTCCTTCGGCACAGGAAAAACTCGTTGAGGCGCTACAGCTACCCAGCAATATATGGCATTATTCCATCTCAAACGAAAGCCCGTTGATAGATCAGACAACCGAACAATCGGGTATCTGGAAGCGCTTCAATGTGAATATTATAGGAATTTCCGGTGAGCGTGATGTAATTTATGCACCCTGGCGCGAAACCAGGTTTAAAGCCGGACAGGAACTTGCCATTTTAGGCAGTGAGGACAACATCAAGAGCCTGGCATCTGAGTTTAAACTGATTTCCGAACCACCTTTGAAGCGTTTTTCCCGCCTGCGCGATCCCGATGAGTCGGGGTTTGCTGAAGTGATTGTCCCTCCCAGCTCTGCAGCTATCGGGCAAAGCATCCGGAAATTTGCGATTCGCAGGCGGTTTGCAGTTGAACCATTAAGGCTTTTCAGCAAAGGAAAAGAGAAACGCGGTGATTTTTCCGATCACGAAATATCTACCGGCGACACCATCATTGTGTATGGTTTATGGGATAAGATACGGGAAATGGATAAAAGCATTGATTTTGTGGTGGCAACACCTTTTAAATCAGAAGGAAAAGACCATACAAAAACCCGGGCTGCAGGTTTCTGTTTTTTGCTGGCCATTGCACTTGCCCTGGCTGGTTTCCCAATCGCTACGAGTTTTTTTACAGGTGCCGTGGTAATGATCCTGATGCGTGTACTGAATATGCAACAAGCTTACCAGGCCATTGAGTGGAAAATAGTATTCCTGCTTGCCGGCTTGATCCCCTTGGGTGTAGCCATGCAGAAAACCGGGACTTCCATATTCCTGGCAGAAGAAATCATGGAGATAGTTTCAGGAAGACATCCTTTGGTTCTGATCCTCACAATAGGAGTAATCTCAACAATCTTTTCACTTCTGATCTCCAATTTCGGGGCCATTGTAGTGCTGGCGCCAATGGTGATTGGCATGGCTGAAATTGCCGGGCTGGATTCACGTCCTTTGGTTTTAATGGCTGCCATATGTGTTTCAAATTCTTTCATTTTGCCAACCCAGCAGGTTAATGCTTTGTTGATGACTCCGGGTGGATACAGAAATCTTGACTTCATCAAAGGAGGAATAGGTTTGACCATTCTGTTTCTTTTGATTACAGTGAGCTTCTTTTATTTTGGGTTCTTTACAGCGGCCACACCCACATGATCAATGGTACGCCGATTGCAACAATAATTACTTCAAGCGGGAGGCCCATGCGCCAGTAGTCTGTGAATTTATAGCCTCCGGGTCCCATCACGATGGTATTGGATTGATGCCCGATGGGAGTCAGAAATGCACATGAACCGCCAACGGCAACAGCCATAAGGAATGGATCAACAGAAAAACCAAGACCTTTGGCCACACCAATGGCAACAGGAGCCATTAAAACAACAGTGGCTGTATTGTTTATAACATCGGATAAAAACATGCTTACTACAAGAACAATAGCCAGCAAGGCCCAGGGAGGTATACTGTTTCCTAAGTCGACAACAATACCGGCAATACGTTCAGCGCCGCCACTGGTTTCCAGTGCAGTTCCAACAGGAATCATGGCTCCAAGGAGTACGATCACAGGCCAGTTAATGCTGGTATAGAGTTCTTTAAGCGGAAGAATCCTTGCGAGTACCATAACTAAAGCAGCCATGGTAAAAGCAAGCTGAACAGGCAATAATCCCGCAACCACCAGTACAATTGCAGCAAGGAAGATTCCCAGTGCCAGGGGGATTTTTGTTTTGTAACCCAACCTTAATCCGCGTTGAACCAAAGGAAGGCAACCCATTGAAGTAATGGTGTCAGACATAAGGTGCTCGCGACCCTGTAAAAGTAAAACATCTCCAACCTTGAAAACAACATGATCGAGGCGGCGGTGGATTTTTCGCTCACTCCGGGCCACTGCAAGAAGGTTAACCCCAAAATAGCTTCGCATTTGTAAGGAAACGGCGGTATTTCCAATAAGTGGGGAACCCGACATTACAATGGCTTCGCTGATGGCTATTTTATCCGAACCTTCGGCATCCTTCCTGAAATTCTTTCCACCCACCAGTTTTAAACCTGTGTCTTTAATAAAAGTCTTTAATTCCTCAGCATCGGTCTCAATAATAATAATGTCTTTAAGTTGCAATGTTTCTTCAGGATTAGGTGCGTGTATGCGTTTTTTATTACGAACAAGTCCTAAAATCTGAACATCGGTTTCTGAAACCCCGGCTATCTCGGAAATACGCTTGCCTTTGATCTTTGAATCTTTGACTACTTCAACTTCGGTGATATAATCATCAATATCAAAAAGTTCTTTATCAGATTTTTTTGCGGACCTCCTGGGGATCAATCGCCAACCTGCCAGGGTAATGAATGCGATGCCTGCAATTGCGACGCCAAGCCCAACAGGCGAAAAGGCAAACATGCCAAAAGGTTCCCCCATCTCATCTCCGCGGAATGTGGCTATGATAATATTTGGTGGCGTTCCGATTAGTGTGATCATTCCGCCCAGCAGGGATGCAAATGCAATGGGCATCAGAATATAGGAAGGAGGATTACCGCTTTTTCTGGCCATGTGTATGACTACCGGCATCATAATGGCCAGTGCGCCCACATTGTTCATAAAAGTTGACGCCACTGCAACAATTACCGAAAGGGTAAAAATTTGCAACAACAGGTTTTTACCAAGCTTCATCACCCATTTTCCAAGTAAATCCACCACACCCGAGAATTCCAGTGCTTTCCCTATTACAAGCACTGCTGCAACAGTAATTACCGCCGGATGCCCGAATCCGTTAAAAGCCTTTTCCGGGTCAATAATACCGGCAACTACAAGAATGCATAAGGTAATAATGGCAACCAGATCGTGGCGAATGCGGCCCCATGCAAAAAGAAGCATGGCAAGTATCAGCACTCCAAAAACTAGTTGATGATCCATAAATAATATTTCAAAATTTAAAAAAACCTGGTTGCAATTAATTGTTCCTGTAATTTAATACCTCTGATTTCAGATCACTGGTGAAATTCATCATTTATTTATCTGCATAAGTTTCATCATTAATATTAATTCTATTTTGACGGATTCCTGAAAATAGAAATTAGTTTATTTAAAAACAACTCCTCTCCCCTCCCCATATTACTCCTTACCAGCAGGCAGGTAGCCGCTCCCCCACCCTGTATAGTTTAGCTGCAGGATTATTTTTTTGGGAACCAGGGAAAGAAAGAATTAGTTTTTCTAATATATTCCCGGTACTGCGGCTTGGAGTCTTTTAATGATTTCTCGAGCAGGGAGACACCCGATACCTTAAGGAGAAGGAATGTCATCACTACCGAGCCAATAATATGCCAGTAGGCACCGGCTGCAATACTTATGACAGCATATGACCACCATACCGTGGTGTCGCCAAAATAATTAGGATGCCGGGTATATTTCCAGAATCCTGTATCCAGCACCCTGCCCTTGTTTTGTGGATCTTTTTTGAAGCGAGCCAGTTGATAATCACCGCCCGATTCAAAAGCAAAACCAACAAGCCAGACAACAATACCTGCATAGTCAAGGAAGTTAAGCGTGCCCGGATCATTGCTGGTATTTATTCCGTACAGTGGCAGTGAAACAATCAATACAAGGGCACCCTGGAGCAGAAATGTCTGAAAATAGCTGAACCACCAGTATCTCTTCTCCCCATATTTTTCTCTGAACTCCTGGTACCTGAAATCCTCTCCTTTGCCCCAGTTCCTGATGAAAAGATAGACTGTGAGTCTCAGTCCCCATACACTGACAAGCACAAGGATCAATATCTTCCTGGGATTAAGATCACCGCTCATGAATACATAGAATGCATTGACGATAACAAAGCTGAAACCCCAGAAGAGGTCCACAATACTAACATTTTTAATGAGTATACTCACCAGCCACAGTAAGGTCATGAGTCCCCAGATAAGTAAGGCAGCCTGAAGAAATAAATTCATAAGCACGTAACTATTAATTCTTGTACATCAGCGAAACGGCCACTGCACCTTTACCTGCATGCATGCCGATCACCGGGGAGATATTGACCACCGAGACGGCCTGCCTGCCTGTTATTTTTTTCATCTCACTTTCTGCTTCCCCGGCACCCTCGCTGTTGTTTGCATGCAGTATTGCATAGTTCCTGATGGATTTCCCCGCACCTGTCTTTCTTATATGTTTGAAGATCTTTGCCATGCTTGATGCCTGGCTGAAAGTCTTGCCAAAAAGAATTGATTTACCATCTTTATCCATTGAAATAACAGGATTCAGGCCCAGGGCTTTCGCAAGCAATCCCTTAGGTTTTGAAACCCGTCCTCCTTTGATCATGTATTTCAGGTTTCTTACACTTACAAATATTTTTGATTGGGCCAGGTCTTTCTCAATAGATTCAACGATTTTTTCCGCGGGCTTGCCTTTTTCAATTTCTTCTGCAGCCCTGAGTACAAGCAGTCCCAGTCCGCCTGAGATGTTTTTTGAGTCAATCACGTGAACCGCTTTGCCAAATTCTTTTTCTATTCGCTTACCTGCCTTTACGCTGTTCGAATATGTCCCGCTGAACTTTCCGCTCAGGTGTACTGAAATTATTGAGTCGTAATGAGAGGCAAGGTGTGAGTACAGGTTGGTAAAGGCCTGTTCGTTTATCTGGGATGTCCTGGGAAATTCTTCAGAAGTTTCAAGCAGTTCATAAAATTGTTCCGGCTGTATCGTTACCTTATCCAGGTAATGGTTATCACCGAAGTTCAGATTTATCGGCAATATGTTTACCTGGTAGCGGTCAAGTAATTCCTGAGACAGGTCACAGGTTGAGTCTGTTACCAGTGCAATGTTCCATTTCCTTTTAAGTGCTGTTTCCTGCTGTCTGACCATATCATCCACTTTCTGATATGTTATAGTGCCGGAGTCTTTAAGCTCGTGAAATAGTTCCGCAGGACTATTGGTATGAACATGCATGCGGCATATGCTTTCTGAACCGGCAACAACAATGGAATCTCCTTTCTTTTCAAGAATCTTCTGCAATTCATTTTTACTGATGGTCAGGTTCTTGAGTACAGCCTCCGTGCAATAGCGGTAAGAGAGTTCTTCATCAGTTATCTCTTCAGTATGTACCAATGAAATGACAGGTTCCTGTTCAGTTACAAGACTGCGGATATTATTGTTTGTAATAAAATCAATGATACCTTTTATAAAGAGGACAAATCCTTTTGCACCTGCATCCACAAAACCGGTTTTGTTGAGTTCTTTCAGTTTTTCAGTTGTTTTTGCCAGCGATTTCTCAAGAACTGAAAGTGATTCAATAATAATATTCTTAAAATCGTGAACAGCTTCTTTTTTACTGTCCAGGAATTCAGACCATTCCTTAATAACAGTCAGCATGGTCCCTTCCACAGGCTTTGCTATAGCTTCGTATATATAGGGTATTGATCTTTTTACGCTTTCAGCAAACTCGGGCAGTGTGATCACAGAAAGGTTCCTGGTTTCACGGCTAAGGCCATGCAGAAACTGTGCGAATATAACACCTGAATTACCCCTTGCTCCCATCAGCGAAGCATGAGCAATTTTACTAACCATAGTTTCATACGATTTATGGGGCCTGATATTGTCAATTACAGAACGGACCGTGGAAGCAAGGTTTGTGCCTGTATCCTTATCATTTACCGGAAAAACATTTATCCTGTTAAGCTCAACCTGGTTCTGCAGTATCTGTCTGCCTCCCGCAATAAAAGCATAGTACAGGAATTTTCCATTTATATGAGGTGCCGCGACATTATTCATAGGCTTGTTCTAACTGATCCATTTAACAATATAAAACCCGGATAATGCGACTGTTGCAGAAAGCACTGCGCCCCAGAGGATATCTATAAAAACAATAGGCAGAGGCCAGCCTTTGAGAGTTGCCAGGTTGGTCAAATCATAGGTAGCATAGGTAAAAAAGCCAAATAAGGCGCCCATAAGTATTGCGCTGGTAACAGAATCTTTGTTCACTGCAGGATAAATGGCAAATATTGATATTCCAATCACGAAAAGCAGGTAGAAAATAAATGCTGCCGTCCAGTTAACCTTATCGGACAGGAAATCGCCCAGGTATTTACGATAAAGGTTTCTGGCAATAAGACCAAGCCATACCATGTCTATCGCTAAGAAAACGATAAATGTCAGGACGTAAGATATCAGAACTGTTTTTATACCCATCGCTAAATCTCTTATTTATTTATATACATTATTCAGGCGCTTATTGTTCATTTAATTAAATATGATCCCTCTGCTGTCTGTAATACTCCCCCATTTTCCTGTACCAAAAGAGTAGTTTGTTAAGTTAAGCAATTATCTGGTTTAAGATGCATTTTTGCTAATAGATTCCTGTTACGCTAATTTGGTTTCTCAGAAATATTTAAAGTTCGACTACCTGATTTGCCACGGCTACCAGGTAGGGATTATGCTCAATAAACAGTACCGTGTGTCCTTCATCAGCCAGACGGTTAAATACTATAATTAATCTGTCTATATCAGGGTAATAAAGTCCCGTTGTGGGCTCATCCAGCATGTAAAGTGTCTTTATCCCCATACCCTCAAGCAATTTTACCGATAAGCTGATTCTTTGTCCTTCACCCGCAGAAAGCGATTCAAGCTCCTGTCCGGGTTGTAAATGACCAAGCCCGGTCTCTTTAAGCTGTACAAGTATTTTTATTATTGCTTCGCTCTTTTTGCCCTGAATATCTTTGAAATATGTAATTAATTCATCTACCGTTAGTTGCATAATATCTGCCATGTTAAAACCTCTGTGTTTGATATTCAGAACCCTATCATTATAGCGACTGCCTTTACACCTGTAACAAACATTCCACATATCATCCATAAAATCCATGCTTATACGCAGCTTACCTGCCCCCCTGCATACCGGGCATCTGCCCTCCTTACTGTTGTATGAAAAAGTAGATTTTTTTATTGATTGCTTCTTTGCTGCTTCCGTATCAGCAAAGAAGCTCATGAACCTGTCAATAAGGCCTGTGAATGATGCTACTGTACTGAAGATATTACCCTTTACTGCCCTGTGATCAATTACAATATACTGATCAAAACCTGCCCTGTTAAAGAAACTGTCACAATTAACAGCTTTATTCTTCTTCAGGCTCGGTGCCAGCACATGATGAACAAGAGTTGATTTACCTGCCCCTGAAACTCCAGTAACAGCAATGATTCCACCCGAGCTGAAACTGAAGCTGCGATCAACAAGATTATGCTTATTCACACCCTTCAGGCCAAAGGCATCCTTTCTGATATTCCTTCTGACCGGCCGGGGCAAATAGTTTTCCTGAAGATACCCCGGTGTAATCGCTTTATCAGACTTAATAAACTGCTCATATGGCCCCTGCTCTACAATGCAGCCGCCCTCCTTTCCTGAGCCCGGACCCATTTCAATTATATTCTCAGCTCTTTTTATTACTTCCCTGTCGTGCTCAACAATAATAAGGGTATTGCCTTTATTTTTTAAATCGGTGATCACTCTCATCAGTCTGGCAACATCACGGCGATGAAGGCCAACAGTTGGTTCATCAAGTATAAATGTAATGCCAGTCAGGG
>CAZGUR010000078.1:0-12907 GCA_964529295.1 uncultured Rikenellaceae bacterium
TGTTGTTGTCAAGGGTACAACACAGGGCACTACCACGGATGCAAATGGACAGTATACCATTACGGTATCTGATTTGAATGTTACGCTTGTTTTCAGTTTCATCGGATATATGGAGCAGGAAGTACGCGTTAACGGCAGGTCAACGGTTGATGTGGTTATGCAGCCTTCACTTGAAGAAGTTGGTGAGGTTGTGGTTACTGCTCTTGGTATCAGGACTGAGAAAAAAGCTTTGGGCTATTCCACAACCGAGGTAGGTTCTGAGGATATTGAAAATGTTAAGTCAACTGATTTTTTACAGGCTCTGAGTGGAAAGATTGCAGGTGTTCAGATCAACACTGTCTCCAGCCAGCAGGGATCCGGTTCCAGGGTTGTGATTAGGGGTGGCTCGTCTATTACAGGAGGTAACCAGCCTCTCTATGTCGTAAACGGGGTGCCTTTTGATGCTGCCAACAGCCAGGAGTCAACCGGTCTGGCCGATATTGATCCCGCAACTATAGAGAATATCTCCATTCTGAAGGGAGCTGCCGCTTCAGCCCTGTACGGCAGCAAGGCTGCAAATGGTGTGGTACTGATAACAACCAAGTCAGGATCATTCAATACCGCTCCCAAAGTGACTTTCTCTCATACCTCTTCTTTCGACAATATCTGGGAAATTCCCCTGCAGGAAGAATGGGCGCAGGGTTATTACAATAACGGAACGGGTGAATATACCTATGCCACCACAGGGTCTACAAGCTGGGGGTCGCGGATAGATGAAACGCCCGAAGCCACCTTTTATGACCGCTGGCAGGTATTCAAGACAGGGTATACAGCCGTTAACAGTTTCAATGTAACAGGAGGTGGCAATAATGCTTCTTATTATGTGGCTGTCAGTAATAACTCCAACAGCGGCATTCTTGAAGCACTGGGTTATGACCGTACTTCGGTAACAGGTAATACTTCTTACAAGTTTACGGAGAAACTTACCGTATCAACCAACTTCTCATATTCAAAGCAGAAGAACGAAAGGCTTTTCGAGGATGTCAGTAACTCTGCCTTTATGAATACCCTGATCTCTGCACCTCCTACATGGGATCCCTATCCCATTTACGATGATGACGGTACATTAAGGTTATACAGGGGTGGCGGACGTAACCCGTATCTGTTTACCCTTAACAACTCCCAGCGTACTATTGAGCGTAACCGCACACTGGCAAGCCTGAATGTTGAATGGGAAATATTGCCATTCCTTAAGTTCAGGTCTGTGTCTGGTGCCAGCACATCTCAATACAGGTATGAAGATTACTTCAATAAGGGCGGATACCAGGTACAGAATGGCGACTATTTCCTGAGGAATACTTTCAACAGGGAGCTTGAGTCGACCAATTTACTGACCTATGAACAGACCTTTGGGGATTTTTCAGTAAGTGCCTTTGCAGGCCATAATATCGTTGATGAATACTGGGAAGGAATGGATATTAACGGAGAAGGATTGATCTTGCCGGATGTTTATAATGTTGCCAACCTTATGGGTTATACCGCTGACGGATGGAAGGGAAGGATGAGATCATGGTCGCTTTTCGGTGAGGCAAGGGTGTCATACCGCAGTATGTTGTATTACACTGCTACCGGCAGAAATGACTGGTCGTCAACTATCAATAACGATTTCTTCTATCCCAGTCATTCCCTTGGGTTTATTTTTACTGAGCTGATGGATGACAGCAGTGTGCTGACATTTGGCAAGATAAGGGCCAGCTATGCCAAGGTGGGGCGTGCCACTGCAGCTTACAGGACTAATGTAACGCTTTCAGAGGCAGGAGGTAATGGTGTGACATGGCCCTTCCAGGGAATGACCAGTTACCTGCCCAGTGCAACTTATCCAAACCCGGACCTGGTAAATGAGTTCAAGAGTGAGATTGAGTTTGGTCTTGATCTGAGATTCTTTCAGGGACGCCTTGGTATTGATGCAGCCTATTATAGCAACTGGAGCACTAACCAGATAGTATGGCAGTCGCTTCTTTCCTCAACAGGATATAGCGGTGGCTATATTAATATAGGTGAGATAGAGCACAATGGGCTTGAATTGCTTATCAGCGGAACACCCGTTCAGACCAGCAATTTCCAGTGGAATATTGTTGCAAACTGGTCAAAAGATAATTCCCTGGTTGTTAAACTGGGTGAAAACGACGAGCCAATTGGTGTTGGTGGGGGCGCTACTGCCGTTGTGGGAGAGCCCTATCCGGTGATTTATGGAAGAGCATGGCTCAGGGATGATCAGGGACGACTGGTACTCAGTGATTCTCCGGGGCTTATCAACGGAAGGCCTTTAAGTGATGACAGGGGAAGCCAGGTGCTTGGTAAAGCAGCCCCCGACTGGGTTGGTGGAGTCAGAAATACATTTACATATAAAGGATTGTCATTAATTACCCAGCTTGATTTCCAGAAAGGCGGCCTGATATACAGCCAGAACGATCATTACCTTACATGGTACGGCATGGCCAAGCACCAGGAAGACAGGCCTGAAGATGATATGATAACCTTTGACGGTGTAATGGGACATCTCGATGGTGATAATGTCGTTGTCACAAGCGAAACACCGGTGCCTACCAGGTATAGTCTGTATTACCAGAATGTTTGCCAGTGGGTTACCGAGGACAATCTTATGCCCAAAGACTATATTAAACTGAGGGAATTAATTCTTTCCTATGATTTACCAGAGTCAATAATAGGTAATACATTTGCCAAAGGTTTAAGCATATCCTTTACAGGAAGGAACCTCTGGAGAAAATTTCATAAGGACTATTATGATCCTGATCCGGAAATAGTTTCAAACGGGATAACGAATGGTAACAGTTATACGACATATAGCTTCCCTGCAGTGAAGACATATTCGTTCACTGTAAATGTAACTTTCTAAATATAAGAGACAATGAAGAATATAATAAAATATACAATAGTATCGCTTGTATCAGTATTACTGTTTACAGGATGCGAGGATTGGCTGGATGTGAACCAGAATCCGAACGCTATCGTTGACTCACCTGCCATTACTGAAGATATTTACCTGATAGGTGTTCAATCCGAATGGGTGGAAAAGATCTCTGACTCATGGTACTGGTGGGGAGGTGGTTTCAGGGAGTGGACCTGTTATACCTCGAGACAACAGTCAACAACAGCCAGCTTTATTATTAGTCCGGGGCATATGTCACACCAGTGGAACTGCTATTCGGGTTCACTGAAACATGCCGTGGCACTTTATGATAAAGCAGCAGAGAACGGTAACAATCATTACCAGGGCATAGCAGCCATTATTGCTGCATGGCACTGGTTTATGCTGGCCGATTTCTATGACAAGGCTCCCCTGGAACAGGCCATGCAGGGTAATGAGTATCCTTATCCGGAAGTAGCAGATCAGGAAGAGCTATATGCTCATGCAAATGGTTTGCTGGATGAAGCTGTAACACTTTTAAGCGGTGGTGACGGGGGCAAGTCGGTTGGTAATGATGATTATATGCTAAAAGGTGATATAGACAAATGGATAAGGGCAGCATATGCCATTAAGGCACGACAGGCTCTGCGACTGAGCTACGCAACAGGCACTACACCGGAAGCACAGGCTGATGCAGCCCTGGCAGCAATTGCCAATGCCATGACCAGCAATGATGATAATGTGGTATGGAGACATAGTACTGATGCCGGCTACTGGAGTTGGGTATATGACGATATGCTGGAGGCCTATACAGGAGAAGGTATGTCTCCTAATATCTTCCTGGTTGATGTTATGAATTATTTCAATGATCCCAGAAGGTATGTTATGTTTACAGAGGCTGAGCAGGGTGGCTTTAAAGGCCTCCGTGCCGGTGCGATGTATGATCCGGGTGACAAGCCCAGTAGGTTCAGGTGGGATTATGCCAATGAAGCATTTCCTGATCATGTTATTACCTATCATGAGTGTAAATTCATTGAGGCAGAAGCATATGCACTTAAATCAGACTGGGCAAATTGCAAGACTGCACTTGATGAGGCTATTACTGCTGACATGATGTGGGAGGGCGTGCCTGCTGATAGTATTACTGCTTATCTGGCACAGCCTGAACTGGTCGTTCCAACAAACGTTGAGGATGCTCAAAAACTGGTAATTGAACAAAAATACATTGCAAATCTTTTTGAAACAAGAACACAGTATTTTGACTGGATAAGAACTGGCTATCCTGAGTATGATTTTGATTATGCTATTGAGAATGTGGATAATACCGAGACATTCCCAAGAAGGCTGCATTATCCTCAGGATGAGATTGACAAGAATCCTAATATACAGGCCCTGGGACTTCCGAATGTTCATGAGAAAGGTACAAGCTGGGACAATAAGCCACGCAAGTAGCCTCTTTCAGGTATTTTTTTATTAACAGTTAGAAGACAGGATTAATTTTATTTAAGGCGTGGATCTCCGGATCCACGCCTTTTTGGGTGTGCCCGGCATGGGTATGCACGTTCTTTAACTATGGGGTGCAAGTCCCGAACACAATGCAGAACTGAGCACCCTGAAACTTGCTGTAATTTCTGATCCTCCTGGTATTGTATAATATTTATTATCTTTCACAAAGATTATATGTATTTACTGGGATTAGACATAGGCAGTTCGTTTGTTAAAGCTTCTGTGACAGATGCGGAAAGCGGCCGTCTTATGGCTATGGCTCATTCGCCGGACCAGGAGATGCCTATGTCTGCACCTTATGCCGGATGGGCAGAGCAGGATCCCGGTATGTGGTGGCAAAATACCCGCCTTGCCATCAAAAAATGCCTTGATCAGGGGGATATTGATGGCGCCGCTGTAAAGGCTGTAGGGATATCATACCAGATGCACGGTCTGGTGATTGTTGATAGAAACATGAATGTTATCAGGCCCTCCATTATATGGTGTGACAGCAGGGCTGTACCCTATGGCGATAAGGCATATGAACAGTTAGGGCATAAGTACTGCCACAGCAAGCTGCTTAATTCACCCGGTAACTTCACCGCAAGTAAGCTTGCATGGCTCAGGGATAATGAGCCTGAGAATTATAACAGGATATATAAACTAATGCTGCCCGGAGATTATATTGCCATGAAACTCAGCGGTGAGATATATACAAGCGTGGGCGGACTTTCAGAAGGAGTGTTCTGGGATTTTGAGGAGAACAGGATAAGTGAAGGTGTACTCGATCATTTTGGTTTTGGCTGTAAGCTGTTTCCCAATATTATACCTGCGTTTGCAATGCAGGGTAACCTTCTGGCCGGGGTGGCAGAAGATCTTGGACTTCAAAAAGGCACCCCCGTAAGCTACAGGGCAGGCGATCAGCCCAATAATGCCTTTTCCCTGAATGTTATGGAACCCGGCGAGGTGGCAGCCACAGCCGGCACCTCAGGTGTCCTGTATGGCATCACTGATAAGCTTATGGCAGACAAGCGCTCAAGGGTAAATGTCTTCGCGCATGTAAACCACAGTCCCGGCAGAAAACGTCTTGCCATGCTGGCCTGTATTAATGGTACCGGGATAATGAATGCCTGGCTTCGGAGAAACTGCGGAGCCGGTGTGAGCTATGATGAAATGAATAAGCTGGCAGAGCAGATAGCTCCGGGCAGTGATGGACTGACAGTCTACCCCTTCGGTAATGGTGCAGAGCGTCTGCTGGAAAACAGGAACCCGGGAGCATCCTTCAGAAGGCTGGATCTTAATATTCACGGCACACCGCATATGTACAGGGCTGTCCAGGAAGGTATAGCTTATTCCTTTAAGTATGCCTTTGATATTATGAAAGAAAGCGGAATGGATATATCCCTTATAAAGGCCGGCAGGGCTAATATGTTCCTGAGCCCGCTGTTCACTCAGCTTCTGGCTGACCTGACGGGAGCCACTGTATTGCTGTATAATACAGATGGTTCTGTCGGTGCAGCAAGGGGGTCGGGTATTGGTTCAGGGATATATAAGGATGAGAAGGATGCATTCGCAGGTCTGGATAAAGTGTCGGAGGTTGACCCGGACAGGGAGGGCTCAGGGATATATGCAGAATTATATAATCAGTGGAAACAAACCCTGATCAGGGATATGGAATCAGAATAAGGAAATTTTTAAACTATAAAAAATCAATCAATATGTTCAGTAATATTGACAAAGTGAAATATGAAGGCAGGGATTCATCAAACCCCCTGGCCTTTAAGTGGTATAATGAAGATGAAATGGTGGGAGCTAAATCAATGAAGGATCACCTCAGGTTTGCCGTAGCGTACTGGCATTCCTTCTGCGGCGACGGATCAGACCAGTTCGGTGACCCCACACGTTTTTTTCCCTGGGACAGTGTTAAAGACCCGGTTGATAAAGCAAAATATAAACTTGATGCTGCTTTTGAATTTATCGGGAAAATCGGCTGTCCCTTCTATTGTTTTCACGACACCGACCTGGTGGGTGAGGGTTCAGTATTTGAGATAGAAAAGAGGCTGGAGAAAATTATACCGCTGCTGAAAGAAAAGCAGGATGAAGCGGGTGTTAAGCTGCTCTGGGGTACAGCCAATCTCTTTTCAAATCCCAGGTATATGAACGGTGCAGCCACCAATCCTGATTTCAATGTGCTTCCCCATGTTGCTGTGCAGTTAAAAAACGCCATCGATGCCACCATAGACCTTGGAGGAGAGAATTATGTCTTCTGGGGAGGACGTGAGGGATATATGAGCCTGCATAATACAGATATGAAAAGAGAGCAGGATCATCTTGCCATGATGTTGAGTATGGCAAGGGATTATGGCAGAAAGAACGGCTTTAAAGGGACATTCCTGATAGAGCCCAAGCCAATGGAGCCGGCAAAGCACCAGTATGATTATGATACCGACACAGTTGTTGGCTTTATTAACAGATACGGGCTGCAGGATGATTTTAAGATAAATATTGAAGTTAACCACGCCATCCTGGCCGGCCATACCTTCCAGCATGAGCTGCAGGTAGCTGCCAATGCAGGCCTGCTGGGCAGCATTGATGCCAATAAGGGGGATTACCAGAACGGATGGGATACAGATGAATTTCCTACCAGTATCTATGAAGTGACAGAAGCTATGATAGTGATACTTCAGGCCGGTGGTTTTACGGAAGGGGGCATTAACTTTGATGCTAAGTTGAGAAGGAATTCAACTGCGCCTGAAGACCTGTTCTATGCCCATATCTCCGGCATGGACACCTTTGCCAGGGCCCTGCTTGTGGCCGACAGGATATTAAGGCTTAGTGATTACCGCCGGCTCCGGACAGAAAGGTACTCCTCGTTCGACAACGGGGCAGGAGCAGAGTATGAAAGGGGAAGACTCAGCCTGGATAAAATGAGGAAACTGGCCCTTGAAGGAGGTGAGCCGGAACAGATAAGCGGTCACCAGGAACTTTTCGAAATGATAATCTCAAATTATATCTGATAGCAGTCCGGTATTTTATTTATCCCCTCGTTTTTCTTGCCTCCTGCCAGAGAAATACATTCCGTATTGTTAATGTTTTTGAACATTTTTTGGTGCATAAATTATATAAATGTTTTAATATTAGCAACATACTATTGTGTTAATGTCAGTTTGCCTTTAATTATTAAAGTTTACCACTATAAATTCCATAATTATTTTTTTTTATTTAATAAGAATGTTATAGATTTAGTGTGATTTTTACAGTTTATAATATTGCATTATTTTTAATGTGATATTTTTTATGATTCGGGTTTCAAAATTTCACAGAATTATGTTAGATATTCCTTATAGTTTAAAGTGTTTTAATGTTAAAAGTGTCTATATTACGTTTATCAAGGTTTATGCTATTACTTATAAATCCTCATTCTTTTTTCAATATACAAGAATTTAATAAGATTCTCCATCAAAACCATTGGAATATCTATTTTAATCGTCCTTAAGCTTATTTTAATTTGACATAATATACTTTACATAATGTTTTTTTTATTTCCTAATCTAAATCAAATTTACAAACCATGAATTTTAAAAATCGGATTACAAAGCAATTGGTCGCAATGCTGGTATTCGTATTTGTTGGTGGAAGCCTTTGGGCTCAGCAGGTCGTTACCGGTAATGTCACTTCTGCCACTGAGGGAGAAGGACCAATTCCAGGTGTGTCTGTTGTGGTTAAAGGGACCACAGAAGGTACATCGACGGATGTTGATGGTAATTATACCATTACAGTCCGTGACAGTGATGCAGCTGTTCTTGTATTTTCTTTTATCGGCTATGCCGAACAGGAAGTTCCTGTTAACGGAAGATCAAGGATTGATGTTGACCTGCAACCTTCACTCGAAGAAGTAGGTGAGGTTGTGGTAACGGCGCTGGGTATACGCAGGGAAAGAAAAGCCCTGGGTTATTCAGTGGGCGAGGTAGGCAATGAAGAGCTGGAATCAGCGCAGGAGAGCAATGTTATTACCGCACTCGCAGGAAAGGTGGCAGGGGTGAAGATCTCCACATCTTCCAGCCAGGCAGGTGGTGCTGCAAGCATTACCATACGCGGTAACTCATCCCTGCTGTATAATAACCAGCCGCTTTTCATTGTGGACGGGGTGCCCTTTGAAAACAGTGAGACAGCTGCTGTAGGAGGCGGACCGGGTACATCAACCGGACTTGACCTTGACCCAAACAATATTGAAAGCCTGTCTGTGCTTAAAGGTGCTGCTGCATCCGCGCTTTATGGATCAAGAGCAGCTAACGGGGTTATTGTTATAACCACCAAAAGCGGAAAATTCAACCAGGCACCGACTATTAAAATTTCACATCAGTCTTCTTTTGAGAAGATATATGAAACTCCACTTCAGGAAGAATGGGCCATGGGTGTTTATAATGCCAGTGAAGGCGGGTATGTTTATATGGACACGGATAATGGTCAATTCACCTCTTCAAGCTGGGGACCAAGGATTGATGATGTGGTTGATCAGGGACTGGGTACGAAGTATGACCGCTGGTCTTATTTTAAAACAGGATATACCGCTGAATCTAATTTCAGTATCTCAGGCGGAAGCGATATGATCAGCTATTATGGTTCTCTTAACCATACCGGGCAGCAGGGCGTGCTCGATCCAATTGAGCTGGACCGTACCTCATTCAATACCAACCTCACAGCCAGGGTAACGGATAATGTTACGGCAACAGTTAACCTTAATTATACCCGTACAATAAACAACAGGCTGATTGAAGGATGGAGTTCACTTTCTTCTTACATGAATACCTTCCTTTCCGCTCCCTGGACATGGAATCCCGAGCCTGTCTTTGATGAGAACGGGCGCCAGAGGATCTACCGCGGGGCCGGACGGAATAATTATCTCTGGGTTGAGGAATATACAAGGAATAATGTGGAGCGTAACCGTTTCAAGCCTGTGTTTACCATTGATTATAATATAATTGAAGGGCTTACTCTTACAGGACGTGCGGGCGTTGACTTCTACAGCCAGCACCATGATGATTATGTTGATCTTGGATCAATAGCATACGGCTCCACTACCGGCAGCTTTAACCAGGATAAGCAGGAGTATTTCAGTTTTAACTCCGATGTGATATTGAATTATCAGAAAGCTTTCCTTGACGGTGATCTGAAGACCGACTTTATGATTGGCCATAACGTGCAAACATACAGAAGGCTCTCCGAAGGTATTGACGGCGCCGATTATAATATCCCGGGATGGTATAATATTAACAACTGCTCCACACAGACACCATGGAGCAATATCTGGGAAAAACGCTCTTACAGCGGTTACGGACAGGCTGTTATATCATATGGTGATTTCCTTTATTATACCTTTACAGGTCGTAACGACTGGTCGTCAACACTGCCCGAGGAAAACAACTCCTATTTCTATTCTTCAAACAGTATGAGCCTTATTTTCTCAGAACTGATTGATCTTAACGGATTGGATTTTGGTAAGTTTAACCTGTCCTATGCAACCGTAGGTAATGATGCTCCAGCCTATTCCATCTTTACACGTTCATACGTGGCAGGTGCATCCGGTGGCGCAGGGATACCTACATTGCAGTTCCCGTATAACGGTGTTGGCAGTTACCTTGAAGGAACAGCCGCCGGTAACCCTGAGTTGCAGAACGAGGAAACCAGCGAGCTGGAACTGGGACTTGACCTGCGCTTTTTCGATAACCGCTTCGGTATCAATGCAGCAGTGTATAATAAGGTAAGTAAGAACCAGATACTTCCTGCAAACACACCTATTACAACAGGCTACAGCTCTGTGCTTATGAATGTTGGTAAGATATCAAACAAAGGTGTTGAGATAAGCCTGACAGGCACACCTGTAAAAACACCTAACTTCAAGTGGGATATAACAGCCAACTGGTACCGTAACCGCAGTAATGTGGATAAGATAGCCGATGGAGTACCATCAATAGATATCGGCGGAAACCAGTCCATCGTGGAAGGTGAGCCCTATGCCGTATTCCGTGGTTCGTCATATGTGCTCGATGATAATGGCAACAGGATAGTGAATGATGATCCTTCAGATCCAAGGTATGGCTATTACCTGATAGACTACGGTCAGAACGTACTGGGTACCAGCGAGGCTGATTATGCCGGTGGTATGAGGAACACCTTTACCTATAAGAATCTTTCACTTAGTGCCTTCTTTGACTTCAGGGTGGGATCGGTCGTAAGCAGCGGTACCGATTATTACCTGATGTATTACGGTATGGCCAAAAAGCAGGAAGAACGTCCTGAAAACGGTATCCTTGTTCATGAGGGAGTGATGGGTCATTATGATGAGAATAACAATCTGGTTATAAATAATGCACCCAATACTATTGAGTCAGAGGTGATGCGGGGATGGCAGTGGTATTACAGTTATGTTACCGAGGAAAGTATACAGCCTGCCGATTACCTCAAGCTGCGTGAAGTATCCCTTAACTATAATGTGCCTGATCGTATTTATTCGGGTATTGACTGGATAGGTGATATCAATATAACAGCCCAGGGCCGCAACCTGTTGCGCTTCTTTGATAAGGACTTTACCGGTCCGGATCCTGAAGTTAACCAGAACGGTACAGCCAATGCACAGGGCTGGTATACTTATATGATGCCTGCTACGAAATCTTATACTGTGGGTATTTCAATTACGTTTAAATAATGATCTACATTCAAAATCAAGAAAAAATGAAAAAAATAACTAAATATTTTCTGATGCTGGGTCTGATCGGTCTTGTTTTTACCTCGTGTGAAGACTTCCTGGATGTAAATGAAGACCCGGACAGTCCGACCAGCAGCGAAATTACAGAAGCAACCACCCTGCCAGGTGTACTTGGGCGGTGGGCTTATAACGGTATATCTGCAAGGACGATTGATGCTATGTACATGACCCTGCAGTGGGTGCGTGTGGGTGCTGAGCCCACAGGCGTTTGGGGTAATTATCTTACTCCGTCCAATGCCGGAGGGCCATGGGGACTTTACACTGCTGTGCAGAAGCATGCTGACAAGCTCTATGATATGGCTGAGACCAATGGTAACACCCATTATAAAGGTATTGCTGAAGTGATTATGGCCTGGGGATGGGCCACCTTAACCGACCATTACGGTCCTGTTCCCATGACTGAGGCATTCCGCTTCCCCGAAATTTCGAATCCGGCTTTTGATGACCAGGAAGCGATATATAATGAAGTATTCCGCTTACTGGATGATGCCATAGTGAATCTGGGAAGCACGGCAGCACAGGATCTGTCCGTCAGCAATGATGACTTTGTTTATGAAGGTGATATGAATAAGTGGCTGAAGCTGGCATATTCACTGAAAGCACGCTATGCCATGCGCCTGTCATATGCACCGGGCACTTCTCCTGAAGCCCAGGCGGATATTGCGCTGGCAGCGCTGGCTAATGGTATGGCCTCCAATGCTGATGATGCTCTCTTTCCTCATTTCTCGGGAACAGGATCGCAGAGCGGCTTTTATGAGCATGGTCCTAACTGGACTGATGTACAGAGGCTGACACCATCTGTATTCCTGGTGGATACAATGAATAATACCGATGATCCCAGGCGTGCCGTTTATTTTGATCTCGAGGAGACAGGTACATACCAGGGATGGGTGTCAGGAATATATATACAGGGTGATGACTATCCCAGTTTCGTATCCAACGATTACTGCGGACCAACATATCCTGAGACATTCATGAATTATGTTGAATGCAAGATGCTGGAGGCGGAAGCCTATGCTCTGAAAAGTGATTTTGTAAATGCAGAAGCAGCATGGGAAGAGGCCGTAACGGCTGATATGGAAGCCCTGGGAATAGCTCAGGCTGATATTGATGCTTATATTGACCAGTTTACCTTCCCGTCTGACCTGGAAGGGGCTCAGTCCTTTATCATTACACAAAAGTATGTAGCCAATTTTATTACCAATTTTGAGATACTGTTTGACTTTGTGCGTACAGGTTATCCCGACCTGCCGTTCCTTGCCAATAACCTTGGTGCTGCAAGCGATGAAACAACACCCAGAAGGTGGCCTTATCCTACAGACGAGAAGGAGCGCAATGATAACTGTCCGGATAATAATTTCAATCCACTTACAACAAAAGTGTGGTGGGATAATAAATAAATTATTTTTCAGGTAAATACTTAATTGTCATGATGGCGCGGATATTATTTCCGCGCCATTTTATCTTTAACAATATCCCTGCCGCTTAATAATCGTCCCGGTATCCTGAAAAACATTTTTAAGGGGCCTGAGAAGGTTATTACCGCCCCGTTCTTTTCATTGCTTATCATCCTGTCGGCCAGTACCGGCACAACAGTCTCCACCTCCTCGGCCAGCAGGTTATAAAGTCTCTTTAGTTTTTTAGAGTTGTCATCTCCCCGCCTGATGGGATCGAGAAGCATATCTGTTAGAACCATGCCCGGCAGTACCAGTCCAAGCTTAACCGGACTGTCACTTTTTAATTCCCTG
>CAZGUR010000079.1:0-12876 GCA_964529295.1 uncultured Rikenellaceae bacterium
CCGGTTTTGCAGACCGGCGCCTAGCCACTCGGCCAACCGACCATGTACACCGTAGCTTTTGCGAAGGTGTGTCCTGTACGACCTGGCCTGAAAAGGCGAAGCCGCACTGTGATTTTTGGCTTACGGATTACAAAATTACTAAAAAATTCTGTAAAACAAGATCCTCATTTTTTATTAATTGACATATTGCATATGGCAAAATGCAGGTTGTATAATGCAAAAAATGCAGGGATCAGTTGTTCAGAATATCAGCAAGAAGCCTGTTTGATTCAGTAATGAGGTTTATGGTTGTGGTATCACTGTCGAATACTGAATAGAGTCCCTGCTGTTCATGAGGAGGGTCTCCCAGGTAATCATCCCCTTCTTCCCAGAATATACTCTCACCGCCTGAGCGGCCTTCACCTGAATAGGCCCAGAAATTGCACCCTGCCATTATATCCCCTCTGTCTGCATGTTCCAGCAGGGTCTCAAAGGCATTTTTGTAGTAAATGTCGCGGTAATGCACAGGCTCATCCGGGTGGAAGCCGTAATTATCACGGGGCATGCCAAACTCTTCAAAGACAATTGGTTTATCCAGCTCACGGGCTACCTCAATATGATCTTCCATATACCGCTTTGTTTTAATAATACTGCTGTCCATGCTTACAGCCACACCGGAAGGGTCCATCCAGCCCCAGTTTTTTGGCCATATATGCATGGTCAGATAGTCAATATCAGGGTCTGAGTGAATCTCCCTGAAGGCTTCCAATGAGTTACTGCAGCCAACCCGCCCCTCGGTGCCTGTTGTCACCAGGTGATTGCCGTCCAGTTCCTTTATCAGGGCAGCGGTGGAGGCTATCATTTCCCTGAATGCAGGAAGGTTTTTTTCACCGAATGCCCGTGGTTCATTGGCTATTTCCCAGGTCATGATGACAGGATCCTCGGTATACTTTAATCCCGTGTATTTATTTGTACGCCCCAGCATAAACCTGATATGGTCATGGTACTGTCTTATGCATTCACTGCATTCATGAAACTGCCCGGCATATTCCATAAATTCCGGCCAGGTGTTACCCGGCAGGGTTGGATAGGGTATAGGTCCGTACCCGTTCCAGTTAAGGTATTGTGAAAATCCGCCCGACCATTCCCATGCGTTATTAAGATAAAGGATAGCATACATGTTGCGCTTACTCATCTCGGCAAGCAGGAAGTCGAGACCGTCAAGAAGCTCATCATTGTACACACCCGGTTCAACCTGGAGGGCGGGTGTTACCCTTGTGGGTTCGCCATCGGGACCTTCGGCGCCTGCCAGGATGCGTAAATTATTAACGCCTATGCTTTTAAGATGGTCCAGTTCCCTTATAAGCCTGTCACGGTTGCCATAGCTGCCCCCGGAACCAATTACTGAACCATACCAGTAGTTGGCACCGATAAAGTAGTAGGGTTCACCTTTCTTAATGAACATACCGTCGTTTATACTGATAAATTCCTTTGGCTGATCACTGCATCCGTTTAATGCTATAGTGATTAATATGGTCAGGGTAAGGATAAAGATGTTTCTGCTGATTTTCATGGTCATAGTTTTAGTTTCTGAGCTGATCCCTTATATTTAACTGTTATCACTGGTTCCTGGTCCGGGTCAGATACCACCGGTTTATCTTCCGAGACTATAAAGATCCTGAATGTCCTTTCCTTCAGCATACCGGTGAACTCTCCTTCTCTCTGTGCTATTGTCAGAGTCTTATCACTCTCATTATAATCAAACTTTATCAGTGAGTATGCTCCTTCCTCGTAATCATAGTTTGTGTTCCCGTCTTCATAAAGGACAAACTGCCCGTCTGCACCTGTGTACACAAAGAGGCTTATGGGATCTGCAGGTTTTTCCGTTGAATACTGTATTTCAGGTCCGAAGGGTATAACAGACCCTTCTTTTACAAACAGCGGCATTCTGTCATATGGCGCCGGGGCATCGATAAGCTGTCCGCCCCTGAAGTATATACCTGTATGGAAAGCATACCATCCGCATGTTGCGGGCAGGTATACCTTGCGGCTGCGTTCCTTGTACTTATATACGGGGTTTACCAGCAGGGCAGGTCCGAACATATACTGGTCCCTGATATCATATACCCTTCTGTCTGCCGTAAAATCCATTACCAGTCCTCTCATCGGTGTATAATCATTAAGCCAGGTATGGCCTGCCAGAGAGTAGATGTAGGGCATCAGCCTGTACCTTAGCTTGTCGTATGCAAGCATGGCCTGGTATGCCATGTGTGATTCAGGGGCCACATTGAATATTTCCCTGTACGGGTATTGACCGTGAGACCTGAATATCGGGCAGAAAGTGCCATACTGGAACCAGCGGGTCATCAGTTCCCTCCATTCCTCAAGGTCTCCGGGTGAAGGGTTATAGTACCTGCTTTCCACGGCAAAGCCTCCTATGTCCATTGTCCACCAGGGGATGCCGGACATACACAGGTTAAGCCCACCGGGTATCTGTGCTTCCATATCGTGCCAGCGGGCGGCTATATCTCCGCTCCAGTTGGCTGCTGAATAGCGTTGTATGCCTGCATAGGCCGAGCGGGTGAGTATGAACACCCTTTTATCCGGGTCTGTCCGGCGCTGCCCTTCATATACAGCCTTTGCATTAACAAGTGAAAAGGCATTGAAATATTCTGCTGCCGGTCCCAGTGCCGTGGGATCCATCAGGGCTTTGCGTTCATCCATGGGCAGGTTGGAGCTAATATCCGGTTCGGTGGCATCGAGCCACCAGGCGTCAATTCCTTTACTGTAGAGGCTGTCATTTATCTGCTGCCAGAAGGCCTGCTGTGCCTCTGTATTAAAGGCATCGTAGAATGTTGATACATAGCCCAGCCAGTCTTTCTGTCCTTTCTCCACATTCCTTTTATACAGCCATCCCATATTGTTCATTATTTTATAATTATCTGTTCCCACGTAATACTTGGGCCATACAGATATCATTATCCTTGTATTGAGTGAATCATGCAGTGTCTGTATCATTCCTTCGGGATCGGGAAAGCGCTCGCGATCAAACGCATGATCACCCCAGCTGTCTGTAGGCCAGTACTGCCAGTCCTGAACAATATTATCAAGGGGTATGTTCCTTTTCCTGAATTCACGTACCACTGTGAGGAGCTCTTCCTGGCTGGTATATCGTTCCCGGCTCTGCCAGAATCCCACCGCCCACTTCGGCATTACGGGCGCTTTGCCTGTGACAGTGCGGTAGCCGCTTATAACATCATCCATATCTTCGCCATTGATAAAATAGTAGTCTATCTGGCGGGCCACCTCTGAATAGATGGATATGCGGTTCTGCTCTTCCTCCGGCAGGGCATCGAGATGTCTCAGTCCTATATAGGATTCACCGCCATCGGGTATCCATTCTATCCGCAGACTGTATTTTTTCCCTTCTTCCATCGGCAGGTCAAAATAGTTGGATGATGCATTCCATGCCACGCGCCAGCGGTCGAAGATAAGACGGTCATCGATATAGAGCCTGGCATATCCTGCCGAGGTAAATATAAATTTATGCTGCCCGGCTGTGGCCGGCTCAATAAAGCCTTCCCAGGTCACATATCCCTCAGCCAGGTCATAGCCGCCTGGCAATCTGACGAGATCAGGGATAAAGCGGTAGCTTATTTCCTTCTCTTTGCGCCGGGTGAATATTTTTTCCCGGTCATTGCGGTATGCATAGGTGGCTGTCAGTCCACCCGCCTGCCCCTCAGCATCATACAGTTTCATTGAAGAGATTTCTTTATAGTCCCTTTTGTCACCGAATTTGGACCTGGAGTAATTATCCCACAGTATACCGTAATTACGGCTGGAAAGCATGAAGGGCACGGCGGTCAGGGTATTATACTGGTACAGATCAAGGTCTTTACCTTTGAGGTTCATAAAGGATGTCTGGTTACATCCCAGTCCGTACAGTGCTTCATTATCAGGCGATTCAAACTGTTGCTGCACCGCATAATAATCCTCTCCATCCAGCTTTACTTCTTCGAAAGTTTTACCGCCTCCCATTTTTTCTTTAAGAAGCATTATGCCCGTGGTATCTGTGAACCAGACCTCAGCTGTGAGCCTTGATATGTATGCCTTAAGCCGGGAAGTAACAAGCACCACGGCTGTATCATTCTCTTCAATCTTAAAGTCTGTATCAGGGGACGGCTCTTTAACAGCCATAAGGCTTTCGGTACTGGGAAAATCTTTACCGGGAAGGGCAGTGACCCTTATTATACGATCGGAGATAACCTGCAGCCTTATTGCCTGCTCAGGCTTGCTCTGCGGGTAAACAATAATGCCCTCACCGGTAATCAGTGTATCCTTTTCGGAGCATGAGACGGGGATGATGATGAGGGCTGTTAACAGGTAGAGGATGAATTTTTGCATTGCTGAGTGGTATTAAGTAAGTGCTGTGGCGACAAGCGTTTATAACAAAGATACCATTTTCTTAATAATGGCCGGGATACACCCTTCTTCCATAATTGGTACCCTTATTAATAATTGCACCCGTATATGAACCTGTAATATAATTTATTGTTACTTTACCAGGCAAAGTAATTATATTTATTGAATAAAAAGGAAACTGATGAGTCAGGACAAATGGGATAAAACGAATATACCTTCATTAAAGAACAAGGTAATAATAGTTACCGGCGGCAACAGCGGCCTGGGCTATGAATCGGTGAAGGCCTTTGCCGGAAAAGGGGCCACTGTCATACTAAGCTCACGCAGGGAGGATAAGGGCAGGGAGGCTTCTGATAAGATCAGGCAGGATTTTCCTGCTGCTGATATTAAAGTTATGAAACTGGACCTGGCCGATCTTGCTTCAGTAGAAGCTTTTGCCTCTAATTTCAGGGCCGGTTATGACCGGCTTGACATACTGATGAACAATGCCGGCATTATGACAACACCATATTTCACTACCAGGGATGGCTTTGAAGGGCAGATGGGTACCAATCACCTAGGTCATTTTGCTTTAACCCTGCGTTTAAGGGATATCATTAAAAAGACCGCGGGTGCCAGGGTGGTAAACGTGAGCAGCAATGCTCATAAGATAGGCAGGATGGATTTTGATAACCTTCTTTTCGAAGGAGGGAAGTCTTATTCGCCGATGAAAGCTTACGGCAGGTCAAAGCTTGCGAACCTTCTTTTTACCTACGAATTACAGAGGAGGTTTGAAGCGAATGCCATGGATGCCATAGCCGTGGGCGCACATCCCGGCACATCGCTGACCAACCTTTACAGGTATATAAAAAGTAAATTTTTTTTCCGGCTCTTACACCCTCTTATCTCTGTCCTTTCGCAGGATGCAGAAATGGGAGCCCTGCCACAGATCCGCGCAGCTGTTGATCCGGATGTAAAAGGAGGTGAGTATTACGGACCCTCCGGCTTCGGTGAGGTTAAAGGCTATCCTGAGCGCACCAGTTCGAGCCGTGCCTCTTATTCCATTGAGGATGCCCGTAAGCTCTGGGAGATATCTGAGAAACTCACCGGGGTAAAATGGTAAATATAAGCGGCAGGCTACGCATCGGGGTCACATAAAAGCAGCAAGTGCAGGCAGCAGTCTTTACCAGGTCATTATTTTTCGAAAGAGGGAAACTCATCCATACTGGCCAACCTTACGGCCATCATATAGGCAAGCCGGCTTATACTTTCGGCCTTAGGGTAATCAATCTTTTCAGGGTCGTCACCGGGATTATGAAGATCTTCATGTACACCTGAGAAGAAGAAAAAACCCGGTATTCCTTCCCTTATGAAGCTCTGATGATCGCTTCCCCCGGGAGAGTCTTCATCATTATTCACAATAATGGGAAAATCGGTGATACCCTGGTTGGTTTCGCTGATGAACTGCCCGAGGGCATCCACATATTTTTTATGTGTCACTGCCCAGTGTGCCCTGCTTTGTTCGTTAGCCGGATCACTGCGGCCTATCATATCCATGTTGATATTGAACTTCATCTGTTCTTTGGGGAACAGGCCGCTGTTCACAAAATGACGCGATCCTATAAGCCCCATCTCTTCGGCGGTAAATGTGACAAAGACCACAGTTCTTTTGCCGGGGTTCAGGGCAAGGGCTTCGGCTATTTCTATAACTCCGGCCGAACCACTGGCATTATCATCGGCACCATTACATACCTGCCCGTCGCGCGGCCTTACATGATCGAGGTGTGCACCTACCACTATATATTCATTTTTCAGCACCGGATCGGTACCGGGCACCATCCCCACCACGTTTTTTGTATTGATGGTTTCCTTACTTATCACTTCTGTTGAACTGCTTAACCGCACATCTTTTATCACCTGCGGCTGGTAGTTCTTCAGTTTACCGGAGTTGTCTTTCACAGGGTTATAGGGTTTATCGCCCATCACCATATCGATGAAACCAGGTTTAACAACAAATACTGCTGGTCTGCTGCGCCTGCTTCCCTGCTCCGTGTTACTGTACTCGTAGCTTTCGGTATTGAAGCGGCTTGTGACAGCATCGAATGACATAGCTCCGCTGTTCCCGGTATCAATCATTATTATTGCTGCAGCGCCCTTGCTGAAAAGGTTGGATATCCTGGCCTGGAAGCCCCGCTGCCCGTTATACTTATTGTGTATATCATCCGGCAGTACCGGCTTGTTTTTCTTTACCGGGGCTCCGCTCATGAAAACTATTATTTTGCCTTCGGTATCAAGGTCCTTAAAATCATTCCACTTATGTTCAGGCTCTTCAATTCCATAACCTGCCCATACCAGCGGTTTATTTTCGAAATTAAGGCTACTGCCATAGACTATTTTGAAGTCTTCCCTGTGAACAAGCTGGCTGCCGGTTCCGTCTATACCGAGCTGCCATTTTATTTTATCATCATACACTGTTTTTATAAATGGCACATCCTGGAAGAATGAGCTGTTTCCGTCTTTCGTTTTTACGGGCTCAAGTTCTGCCGCTGCAAACTGTGTGGCTACGTACTGTGCCGCTATCTCGTATTCTGCCGATGGTCCAACCCTGCCATTTAGGTAGTCGGATGCCAGGAAAAAGATATGATCTCGTAATTCGGCGGCTGTAATTGAGTTAAGTGCTTCCAGTCCTTTATCCTGTGCATCAAGGTGAGCAGAAAAAAGAAATACGCTGAGAAGTATGTAAGCAAGTTTTTTAGAGTTCATAATGAAGATCTTTAGTTTGGGTTACCGGGAGGTAAAGATAATTATATACTTCTTTCAGGTCCCTGCAGGCTGCGTTTTTAATATTTATTAACTTATTTAACCAAAGGGGGGAGGACTTGCGCTCCGGGCCTGATATCCCTATTCTTCGAAGCCGGGGAAATTATCCATGTTGGCCAGCCTGACGGTCATCATATAGGCAAGGCGACTTATGCTTTCGGCCTTCGGGTAATCTATCTTATCAGGGTCGTCACCCGGCATATGAAGATCTTTATGAGCGCCTGAGAAGAAGAAAAAACCCGGTATCCCTTCACTGATAAAGCTTTTATGGTCGCTTCCCCCCGGGGAATCATGGTCATCAAAGTATATCAGTGGAAAATCAGTGATGCCCTTATCGATATCAGTAATGAATGATTTGAGTTTATTGATATACTTTTTGCTGGTAATAAGGTAATGGCCCCTGCTTTCTTCATTAGCGGGATCGCTGCGCCCTATCATATCCAGGTTAATGTTAAACTTAAGCTGTTCTTTTGGAAATGCGCCGCTGCTGACAAAATAGCGTGATCCCAGCAATCCCATCTCTTCGGCGGTAAAGGTAACAAATACCACTGAGCGTCTGCAGGGGCTCATGGCCACGGCTTCGGCTATTTCCATAACCCCGGCCGAGCCGCTGGCGTTATCATCAGCCCCGTTACATATTTGTCCGTTCACAGCTTTAACATGGTCAAGGTGAGCCCCCACTACAATATACTCATCTTTCAGTACAGGGTCAGTACCCCTGACCATACCCACAACATTGTTGGTGGTGATGGCTATTTCTTCCAGGATTTCGATGCTGCTGCTTAGGGAAACCCCTTCAAGCAGCTGGGGCTTATAATTTTCAAGGATATTAGCAGGGTCACTGAGGGGATTACATTCATTGCCCTTCATTACAGCATCAATAAAGCCGGGTTTAACCAGGTAAACACTGGGCATGACTCCCCCAGGATTATTATTTTTTTCGCCTCCTTCATATACATATTTTTCGCTTTCAAAGCCGGCGGGCATAATATCGTAGGGCAGGTCTGACGATCCGTCAATATCTGCTATTATTATTCCTGCTGCACCTTTATTCAGCATGGGCATTGCCTTATTCTGCACTCCTGCCTGGCCTGTGTATTTTGCATGAATATCTGCGGGCAGTACGGGTTTCCCGTTTTTAAGGGGCGCACCGCTGATGCAGATGATCATTTTGCCTTCCACATCAAGACCGCTGAAGTCGTCCCAGTCATAACCTGGTTCCTCAATTGCAAAGCCTGCCCAGACAAGTTCCAGCTTATCATATGACAGTTTATTACCGAGCAGTATTTTGAAATCTTCTTTAATCATGAGGGCGGTCTCTGTTCCGTCTTTTATTATGTTCCAGCCCAGGTCACCTGCATAAGTTGTTTTTGTAAAGGGTACTCCCTGCATATAACTTTTAGTGCCGTCATCAGCAGTGATTGCAGGTTCGAGTCCTGCTGCCGCAAATTGCGAGGCCACATACTGTGCGGCAATCTCGTATTCGGCGGAAGGTCCAACCCTGCCGTTAAGATAGTCAGAAGCAAGGAAGAAAATATGGTTTTTCAGTTCTGCTTTTGTGATTGACTCAATGGGGGTCTGGCCGTAAGCCTGGATGTGAGCCAGTAATATTATGATGGCTGTATAGAGCAGGTTTCTTTTTAGATTCATGATCGTCTGGTTTTTATTATTTTTTGCTAAAGATAGTTGTTATTGGATAATCGATTTACTCTTATCGCTCAGCTCTTATCTTTCACTGCTTCTCTCCCAGTGATTATTCGATACATCCCGGTCAAAGAAATAGGGATTTCCAAGCCTGACAGAGCTCAGGTTTTCTGTATTGTCATATTCTATTATTGCTTCTTTTGTCTTTCTGAATATTTCAGGTTTCCTGTGTATTTTAACTGAGCTACCATCGATATATTCAAGTTCAAGGTAAACGGGAAGTGGCAGTCCGCCTGTATTAGTGACTTTGATTTGCCCGGCTTCCGTATCCACTGCGCTTAGTTCCATTTCCTGTGATTTGAACCTGAAATACCAGGGAAGAATCAGCCAGTCCAGGTCTTCTCCTGCTATTTCTTCAAATATGGCAAAGAGGTCCCATGGTGCAGGATGTTTGTGATGCCATCTCTCAGTAAAAATTTTCCATGCCCTGTTCATCGCTTCAGTGCCCAGCTGGTCTTCAATGGTCATAAATGCCTGGGCTGATCTGACATAACTATTAAAATTGGAAGCTGCTCCATCGAATATGGAATAAGTTGATATCATCAATGGCAGATCGTTTGCAGTGCCGGATACCATACTAAATACCTGGCCAAATGAACCTGCTGTGGATTGTTTGTCTGCTTCACTCCATTTTATACCCTGGTATGTAGCCCATCCTTCGTCCATCCATGCGAACCTGCGTTCGTTGGTTCCGGTATAGAAAGGAAGGTAAGAGTGTGCTATCTCATGGAAGATTATTTCATCAGCTAATATCTCCGTTTGCTGGTCGCCATTATTTACCATCCCAGGTGTTTCCATTCCGCCTCCACCTTCGCCTGAATTGAAAACTGTCATTGACGGCCAGGGGTAAGGAACTCCCGGACATTCAAAAGAAAGGTATTCAATGGCATTCCTGGCAAACTGTGCTCCCTTGTGGTAGTGAAGGCTTGATTCGGGATAAACAGCTGAGATAAGTACCCTTCTGCCTTTTTCAACTTCCAGTCCGGATGCATCCCAGAGGTGCGTTTTACTGGCAGCAAAAGAAAAGTCAGGTGTTTTTTCAGCCTTGAACCTCCATGTAACTTTTTCCCTTTCGCCATGGTCAACAGGCAGGTCCTCTGCCCGGATAATATTTACTATTTCATCATTTTGCAGGGCATTTTCAACTTTTTTCTTAAGGGAGGGCGGGTACACTCCGCCGGGATTTTGCAACTCACCTCCTGCCCATACCAGGTAGCCTGCGGGCAGGGTAATGCTGACATCATAGTTATTGAAATCGTTATAGAATTCAACAGTCCCGGTATAGTCCGTCATATCCCATCCGTAGAGGTCATCATATACAGCTACCTGTGGGTACCAGTATGCAATGAACAGAGCATCATCGTCATAATGTCCCTGCCGAATATTTATGTTAGGATGAAGGAAATATTTCCAGCTGAGCTTAATATTTGTTTTTTCGCCGGAAGCCAGGGGCTCATTAAGCCTTACTATTAAATTTGTGGAGGTACGGCTCCTCATCAGCATATCAGACGGGATGGTATCATTACCCATTATCAGGTCACTGTATTGTACCTGCGGAGTTTCATTCTGAGGGAAGATATAATAATTCCGTATGGCAGCATCAGCCATAATATCGGGATAGCTGCGCAGAACAATCATGGTAAGGTTATCAGGGCTTTCATTGTGGTAGGTAATATCTGCCTTACCGCTTATCCAGACAGTATCATTTTCAAATGAAAGATCTGCATCAAGTCTGTAATCAGAATGGTTTATCCAGTAATCAGGTCCGGGGACACCTTTCATGGTCCTGGTTTTACTCTTTACAGCATTCCTGAACTCCAGCTGAACAGGTAATTCCTGCGCCGTGATATAATAAGATGTGGCAAGCAGTAAAATGATTGATGTGGCAAGTATTCTTTTATTCATGTTTAATCAGATTCTTATCTCCAGTTTCATAAAAGTAATTATTATTAAAAAAGCTATACCAAAGCGTATGATATTTTCAAAATGTATCTTCTTTTTCTGCGTGATATGGAGTATTGTCAGAATAATCAGGACAAGGAATGTTGATGTGACTGCAAACAGGCTTAAGGTGCCTCCCATGGGATATTCCCCCAGTCTGAACAATACGGCAACCGGCACCCATGACAGTGCTATACCTGCCAGCACGGACCCGAAAATACGGAGGGGGGAGATGCCTTTATATGATCCGGATTTGAATATCCCGTTCGGGGGGATATTATTCAGCAGTGCGAAGCCAAAGAAGTAGTAGAAGATGCCGAGAAGGATCAGGAAGGGTACTACCACGTACCATGCCGCTTCGAGTCCGGCTATAACGAGTATTATCCCCACAAGCGATATGATCAGCAGGCTGAGTTCAATTTTTTTCATGGTTTGTCGGTTTAGTGGATATCTTCGATCTCATCCCAGAAATACTGGAATTCAATGGGTCTGTCATCAGGGTCCCTGGCATAGAAATGGTAAATCCTGTAACCTGCATTGTCTTTTGGTTCTGATTCTGCCTGTCCCTCCAGCCTCCTGTGCATTTCATCCACCAGCTCGCGGGTTGGGTAGAAGAAGGTCAGCAGGGCTCCTTTTTCCGTTTCCTCTCGCTGGCAGAAGCCGAAGAGCATATTGCCAAAGCGGTATATGCGGCATCCTCCCTGGTCGAGCCACAGTGCGGCCCCCACTTTCTCGGTATAGAATTTATGCAGTTTTTTGAGATTTGTTGTCTGGTAAAAGATTATCCCACCGTGGTTATGCATGACTTTCAGGATTGTTGTAAAACAAAGATAAAAAATAGTATTAAATATGCAATCACCTCAGTCCAAAGCGATAGGATACTTTTATCAGGAATACATTATGGGCTTTTTTATCAGTGAAAAGGTCGCTGAGATTATTCATTACCTCAAACTCCCCGTCCGGTGAATAGTAGTTTCTTGACTGCGACCATACGAGAAAGGCCGTGGATCCCGGCAGGAATTCCCATCTAACCACCAGGTTTGATATCCATTCATCAACATTGAAGTCGGGGTTACCAAAACCATAATCAGTGTTGCTGTCAGTATCCTCATCAATATAATAATATCCGTCAACCATGTTTATCTGATCATCCGTATACAGATGATAGCGGTCTGACAGCTCATCAGCAGCCGGGTCGGTTATCATCTTGATATTGCTGTATTTGCCTGTTGCAATGAAGGGTTGTCCCCAGTACTGTACTGTAAGGTCGGGTGTGATATTATAGTTTATCCTCAGGGACATATTCAACACTTTCTGGTCTATCTTACCGAAGATATACCTGTCCTCGTCATTAAAGCTCCTTCTTGTTATATACTGGAATTCATCATTACGTACTGAGTATCCCGGACTAAGGGATATCCTGAGTGTATTGAGCGGTCTGATTGTTATGCCCATATTATAATTAATACTGAAGGCCGCATCTTCCTGCATACCATTCAGAAATGTGCCGGCAAAGAGAGATAATGTCTTCCTGTTATCTGTTGAAAAATTAATCCTGTATCTCCAGGTGGCAGGCATTTTCATAGAGGGTCCTCCTCTGAGCATGGTGCTGGATCTGGTAAGCCATCCAAAGCCACCGCCTGTGCCTGCATTCCAGAAATTTTTAAAACCGGCATTAACATTCCACTCATAGCCAACTTGCTGAAGATTGCCCCCGAAGTCATGCACCATATAACCATTATTATTAAGGCTCATTCTTCTGAAGATACTGAAGGGCTCGGTAAAATTATAACCTGTCCACAGCACATTAAGAAACTGGTCAGCCTCTCTCTGGTATCCCATATCGTTTATTTCGAGTCCGGGGCTTTTCCAGTTTGACATCAGCAGGAAGTTCCATTTGCCGCCTATCTTGCCTGCCTCCAGCTTACCGCCGAAACCTGTCAGGCTTGTCCTGTCCGTGTCAAGCTCAACATGATCTGCATCGGGTTTCTGGTAATACCTTGCTGATGACATCTGTGTGCGGGTGACAGC
>CAZGUR010000080.1:0-12795 GCA_964529295.1 uncultured Rikenellaceae bacterium
GTCCTGCAGGGAATCCATGGAGTTATATGCTACAGACAGGCTCTTAAGGCTGTCAAGTTGTGACAGGGAGGCAGGGATAAAACCTGCCAGGTTATTTGCCGACAGGTCAATAGCCTCAATCCGCCCTGCATAGCTTTTAATACCATACCAGTTTTTAATGATATCCGATCCCCAGCCACCGGAATTATTCCAATCAGGTCCGGATGCAGAATTAAAAAGCTCAACAAGGGCCAGTGAATCTGATTCGCTGGCCGGCACATATACCTCCTCCACCCTGAAGGGGGCTGTGGTAATAAATAAACCGGGTACCAGGTCGTTGCTTATTTCGCAGAAATAGGTGCCATCATCACCCGGCTGGCTGACAGTAAGTATTGGCGAGCTGCCTGTGTCATCAAAAAGCTCATCATCCCTGTACCATGTATACTGGTTTGATGCCTGCTGATCAGGATCGGGCAGCACAGTATTTATATCCAGTTCAAGAGGATCACCTTCGGCAAAATTAAAATAGTCACGCTCTGTCTCCTTCTGTGCCTGGGGCCTGTAATCCTGTTCATTTACCAGGGATATATTGGGGACGATATCCTCAAAATCAAAATTATTACCTCTTATCCTGAGCCCTCCCTGCTGAATGGCGGTAGCTGTAAGGTCCGGCAATTCCCTTAAGTAATTATCCCGTATATCAAGATGTTTTAAGGCTGCAAGCGATGAAAATAATAAAGGTACCCCGCCAGACAGCTGATTACCGCTGAGAAATAACCTTTCCAGGTTTTGCAGAGATGCCAGTGTTTCCGGAATGCTGCCAGTGAGATTATTTGACCTGAGATCAAGGTCAAGGATATTTTCTATATTCCCGAAAGTGGAAGGTATAATACCTGTCATACCGCAGCTGTCAAGGTAAAGGTATACCAGTGATTCCATATTACCAAGCCATTGAGGTATATCCGACTCAAGAGGATTATTGCCAAGGTCGAGCAGGGCAAGCAGATTAAGTGAACTCATCTCCAGGGGCAGGGGAGCCCTTATATTATTACCTGAAAGATCAATGTTTTCCAGTTTATCAGGAATACCAATATCCATGGGAATGATACCGTCCAGATTATTGGCAGGCAGGCTCAGGGAGCTTACCCTGCCGCCTGTCAGTGAAACGCCGTACCATGTATCAATGCTGCCTGAAAGCCAGTTGCTGTTGTTATTCCAGTCCGGACCACCCATAACATTGTATACCGCCACCAGTGCCAGGGAGTCAACCATTCTCTTTGGCATTATCATCATATCCACCATTACGCTTGTTGTTGCAAGGCTCATTTCCGTCAATGTTGCGTCTGTTATTTCACAGTAATAAGACCCAACGTCACCGGCACTCATTGATTCTATTGTGTATTCCGGACTTGTCTGCACTGCTGTTACTGCCGTACTGTCCTTAAACCAGCGGTAACGCAAATCACTCCCGTCAGGCTGCAAAGTAAGCATAGCAGCTGCATCCAGTGCAAGGCTTTCTGTCTCGTATTTCTCTATATACCCTGTATTTAGCGGGAAGGGGCGCTGGGGCAGGTAATTCGTATCAGCCAGTAAGCCTATGTTTGGTCTTATATCTTCAAAATCAAAATAGTTGTTCTGCAGGCGAAAGTGTTCAGTTAGTAGAGGCAAACCGGATAGGTCAGGAAGTCCCTCAAGCATATTTGACTGAAGGTACAGCCTGCTGAGAGAGGGCAGGTTTGATAATGAACCGGGTACCGAACCTGAAAGACTATTCTCTCTCAGGTGCAGTACAAGCAGGCTGTCCAGAGATCCAATGGACTCCGGTATATTTCCTTCAAGATTATTTCCGCCCAGGTAAAGCCATTTCAGTAAGCCGAGATTGCCCATGTTAACAGGTATACTGCCATCAAGTTCATTATCCATTAACACGAGGTACTTCAAACTGTCGCAAAGAGTTATATCCTCCGGGATGGAACCTGATAACTTATTACCCTGCAGGTATATCAGATCCAGATCATCCAGGTTGCTCAACCAGTCTGGCAGAGTACCTGTAAGGTTATTCTCATGCAGGTACAACCTTTTGAGTAATACCAAATTCTGCAGGCTGGAAGGTATCTCACCGCTTACAGCAGACTGATAAATTCCAAAATGCATCAAGTTGCTTAGATTCCCGTAAGCAGCAGGTATAGAACCTGTAAAATCATTATCGCCCATCCACAACTCTTCCAGATTTACAAGGTTTGAGAGAGACTCCGGCAATTCACCGCTAAGCTGGTTACCGGCAATATCAAGATATTCAAGGGAGGTAAGGTTGCCCAGTTCCGGGGGAAGAGTACCTGACAGCTTCATATCCCACAGGTCCAGGTACTTCAGCTTGGTGAGATTACCTATTGATGGAGGTATTGAGCCCTCAATGTCATTCCGCCCCAGGTTTAATCTCTGCAGATTTGTGAGGTTTACAAAAAAATCCAGGGCTTCACCTGAAAGATTGGATTGGTGCACATCAAAATGGGTCAGATTTACCAGGTTGGATATTGAGGATGGAAGCTCACCTGATAAACCGGTGTCAAACAACCAGAATTCCCTGAGGTTTGCCAGATTTCCGATCTCAGAGGGAATATTTCCATTTAGCGTTGTATTTGAAGAAATATTCAGATAGTCTAGATTAACCAAATTACCAATTTCTCCCGGTATACCACCTGAAATATTGTTATTATTCATTGCCAGGGCTGTCAATTCCGTAAGATCACCGAGTGATTCAGGCAGCTGCCCTGTCATATTGTTTTCATGCATATACAGGGCGTGGACCCTTGGTCCATCAATCCCTATCCGTGCCCACTCCCTGACAGGCGTCTGCAGCCAGTTGGTATTTTCATTCCATTCAGCTCCATTGGTAGAGTTAAAAAGGTCCACCAGGGCCAGTGAATCCTGGACGTTGCACCAGAGTTCTCCGCTGCTGCCCTGATCCCATTCAACCGAGACTCCCCTGGACTGCAGGGCAGGGATATCTACATCTATTGCTTCAGAAGATAAGGGATTATCATGAAGGATCAGATAATCTCCTTCACCGATACCATTATTATTTACTAATGGTTTGATATCAGATATCTGGTTAAAAGGAGCGTCAAGATATGATAGATTTAATAGAGCCTCAATAGGTGCTATATCCGATATAGAATTACCCCATATACTCAATTCACTTAATTGATCAAAATCCGATATAAAATCAATATTACTAAGGTTATTATTACCTATAAAAAGGCCTCTCAAGTTTAAGAGATTTAGTATGGGAGAAAAATCTGTTATGCCATTGCTCTGTATATTTAAGTATTCCAAATCTGTCAATCCTGTAACAGAAGAAATATCACTGCAACCAGTTCCATCCATTTCAAAGCGAGTAAGGTTATTCATATTTTGGACTACCGTAATATCTGAAATAGGATTATTATTAATATAGAGTTGATATAAATTGGTTAAATTCTCAATAGGTTGAATATTGCTGATAGTATTATTGTTAAGATCTAAATACTCCATATTAACAAGACCCGAAAGTGCTGATATATCAGAAATACTATTTCCAGCGAAGATTAATTTAGTTAGGTTTGACATACCTGATAATACAGAAATATCTGTAATGTCATTATCAATCATGATTATCTGCCATAAAGCAGTCATATCTATCATTTCATCCGGAAGAGCTCCAGTCAGATTATTATACGCTAAAGAAATTGATTCAACTCTTTGATCGTCATTTGTTAAAACACCATACCATGTATGAACAGGACCAGTTAACCAGTTATCATTATTATTCCAGTTGGGTCCATTACAATTATTATACAAAGCCACCAGTGCCAGCGAGTCCTGCTCATTAACCGGAGGGTGCCAGCCTTCAGGGCTTACTGACCAATTCACATTAACTCCCCTTGCCTGGAGCTCTGGTATTTCAACTTCCTGAGCCTGCCGGTTAAGCGGAAGCTCATATAGAACAAGATCATCACCATTGCCAATGCCGGTATTTTCCAAAATCGGGGTAAGTGATGAGACTCTTGACCTGCTCAAAAAAAGATCATTTAAATTTGTTAAACCTGTTAAAACAGATATGTCTTCGACCTTTGTATCAGTTAATTCAAGCTTGTATAACTCTTTTAAACCGCTCAGGGGTGATATATCTTCAATATTACTACATCCATTTAGTTGCAAAACCTTTAGGCTTATGAGATTGGATAAAGGACTCAGATCAATGAAAATGGCCTCATCGAGCAAAATGTATTCTATCCCTGTTAAACCAGAAATGCCTTCTATAGAGTTTATGGGATTCTGTCCGATAGCAAGCCGATTTAGATTACTTAGACCGCTAAGTGGATCTAAATTAGTTATGCCTATGTCATAAGCCCCAATTTCTACCAGATTAAGCAATGACTCGAAAAATGAGTAATCATTAAGATTAAGTGCTGTAATATCAATATATTGAAGATAGCCACAGGAACTTACACTCGATATATCACTTAATGAGTTTTGCCCAATAAATAAATATATAAGAGTGTCCAGGTTTGAGAATTCTGCAGGCAGACTTCCGGTCAGATTGTTTTCATAGAGTTCTATAGTTGTTACTCTGTGATTTGTTGTTGTGATCCCCTCCCATTTATTTACCGGACCTGTTAACCAGTTTGCCTTTCTATACCAGTTCGGACCATTACAATTATTATACAAAGCCACCAGGGCAAGTGAATCCTGCTCATTAACCGGAGGGTGCCAGCCTCCCTCGCTGACTGACCAGTCAACATTAACACCACGGGCCTCAAGTGCAGGTATATCAACCTGCTGGGACTGCTGGTCAAGAGGTAATTCCCATAGCTCTACCCAATCGCCACTTCCTATACCTGTATTGTCAACAACCGGTGTCAGTGATGAAACATTTGAGCGGCTTAATCTTAGGTCATTAAGATTCGTTAAGCCTGTTAATGCAGAAATGTTTTCCACCTGTGTATCAATTAAAACCAGGCTTGATAGTTGTGTCAGACCATTCAAGGATGATATATCTGCAACATTTGTACAACCATTTAAATGCAGTACATTAAGATTTGTCAGATTTGATAAGGCGCTCAGGTCAGAAATAAGCGTACTTTCAAAATTAATATATTCAATATTTGTCAATCCTGATATACCGGAAATATCAGATAAGGGATTGCCTCCCATATGCAATTCATATAAGTTATTCAGACCTGAAAGCATATCTAAATTTGCAATATCAATGTTATAAGCAATAAGTCTTCTGAGTTCGGTAAGAGAAGAAAGGAAGTTATAATCAGCTATTGTAAGTCCACTAATCTCAAGATCAGATATGCCTGGGCAGTTTGAGACTATCTCTATATTATTTACTGCATTATGTTTCAAGTCCAGCAATACCAGGGTATCAAGATTTGAAAATTCTGTTGGGAGACTACCTGATAAGTTATTTTCTCCAAGACGAATTTCTGTTACCCGCTCGTTTTGCACTGTTATTCCTTCCCAGCTGTTGACACTACCTGCTAACCAGTTATTATTTCTGTTCCAGTTTGGTCCGTTACACTCATTATAAAGTGCCACCAGCGCCAGCGAGTCCTGCTCATTAACCTGCGGATGCCAGCCTTCAGGGCTAACCGACCAATTGACTGTCACTCCCCTTGCCCGGAGAGCAGGGATATCTTCCTCGATAGCCTGACGAGTAAGCGGTAATTGCCAAAGCTCAACATAATCGTCAAAACTAATCCCGCTATTATCGACAATAGGAGTTATTGATGATACATTGGAATAACTTAAATGAATATTATTAAGGTTAGTTAAACCTGAAAGTATTGAAATATCTTCAACCTGGGTTTGTGATAACACTAGCTCTGATAATTGACTCAGTCCGCTTAACGGCGATATATCAGAAATGTTTGTGTTACTGCCCAACACTAAAGAAACCAGATTTGTGAGATTGGATAAAGGGCTGATATCAGAAATTCCAATATTCTGTGCCCTGAGAGTTCTCAACTCAGTAAGAGAGGAAAGAAACGAATAATCAGATACTGTAAGATCACTTATCGTAAGATTGGTTAAAGCAGTACAGTTTGAAATAATCTCAATATTGTCCAGAGAATTCCATCTGATATCAAGGGATATAAGGCTATCAAGATCTGAAAACTCGCCAGGCAAACTCCCTATGAGATTATTGCCATTTAAATCAATTTCTCTTACCCGCTGATTTTCAATGTAGCCGACACCATACCACTGACTTACAGGCTCAGTTAACCATCCTGAGTTGTTATTCCAGTTTGGTCCATTACAATTGTTATATAGAGCCACAAGCGCCAGTGAATCCTGCTCATTAACAGGAGGATGCCAGCCTTCAGGGCTTACTGACCAATAGACTGTCACTCCCCTGGCTTCAAGGGCAGGGATATCAGTTAGCTGGGCTGCCTGGCTTAAAGGATTTTCAGATAAATATATTACACTTCCATTTGCCAGAGCTATATTATTAACCAGTGATGAAATATCTGAAACTGAATTATGATCGAGATAAATCTCACTCAGAGCAGGTAAATTTTCAAGTGGTGCGAGGTCTGAAATATTATTTAAACTAAGCTGTATGGTAATAAGACTATTCAGCCCCGCCAGGAAACTTATGTCTGTTATACCGTTATTCAATAAGCTTATATGGCTAAGAGTACTTAAATTACTTATGCTGGAGAAATCTGTGATATTATTACCTTCCAGATTCAAATAGTGTAGGCCGCTTAAACCTGATGATAAATTAGAAATATCGGATATCTGGTTGTTTTGCAGTTCGAAATCCTGAAGCATATCAAGGTTATTTATGGAGGCAGGTATAGATCCTGTAAGACCCTGGCTTCCAAAGTCCAGGAAGGTGATTCGCTGACTCTCAATTCCATAAACACCATACCACTGATTTACAGGCTCAGTCAACCATCCTGAATTGTTGTTCCAGTTAGCTCCGTTACAATTATTATACAGATCCACCAGCGCCAGCGAGTCCTGCTCATTAACCGGTGGCTGCCATCCTTCAGAGCTAACCGACCAGTTAACATTAACACCACGGGCCTCAAGTGCAGGAATATCAACCTGCTGGGACTGCTGGTCAAGAGGTAATTCCCATAGCTCTAACCAGTCGCCACTTCCCATACCTGTATTGTCAACAATTGGTGTCAGTGATGATACATTGGAATAACTTAAATGAATATTATTAAGGTTAGTTAAACCTGAAAGTATTGAAATATCTTCAACCTGGGTTTGTGATAACACTAGCTCTGATAATTGACTCAGTCCGCTTAACGGCGATATATCAGAAATGTTTGTGTTACTGCCCAACACTAAAGAAACCAGATTTGTGAGATTGGATAAAGGGCTGATATCAGAAATTCCAATATTCTGTGCCCTGAGAGTTCTCAACTCAGTAAGAGAGGAAAGAAACGAATAATCAGATACTGTAAGATCACTTATCGTAAGATTGGTTAAAGCAGTACAGTTTGAAATAATCTCAATATTGTCCAGAGAATTCCATCTGATATCAAGGGATATAAGGCTATCAAGATCTGAAAACTCGCCAGGCAAACTCCCTATGAGATTATTGCCATTTAAATCAATTTCTGTTACCCTCTGGTTTTGTACTGTTATTCCCTCCCAAGTGCTAACAGTAAAGCCTAACCAGTAATTATTGCTATTCCAGTTTGGTCCGTTACATTCATTATAAAGTGCCACAAGAGCCAGTGAATCCTGCTCATTGACCTGGGCAATTGAAGTCTTTGTTGCCGCTAATAAAAAAAGGCCTGTAAGGAACAGGACAATAAATAACCGCTTCATACAAGGTCTTAGGTCTAAACTCTAATCTCGCTTAAACATAATAAATATTCTGTTAATACTTTCACAGGCTGCCCGCTTTTTTTATCTTTATTCACTTTCTAAAATCTTAAACTATATGAAACATATCTATTTATTTTTGCTGATAGCGGTAATGATTTCTGTATCAGCAAACGGCCAGTCTTCGTTCAATTACCAATCAATCCTGCGTAATAACCAGGGTATACCCATTGCCGACCAACCACTTACGATAACAGCAAGGATTTTGCAGGGAATGCCGCCCTCACATACTGTTTTATGGGAGGAAGAGCATAGTACAAGCACCAACCAGTTTGGTCTTATAACACTGGAGATCGGTGGTAGTGAGGCAAGTCCTGTTGCGGGTGATTATTCGTCACTGGCCGAAATAGACTGGACAACAGGAGACATTTTTATACAAATGGATATTTCAGACGGGACTAACGAATACCAGATGCCCGCCTCCCCTGTCCTGCAGGTGCCTGTTGCCATGCAGGCTTCCAAAATCCATATGCCGGTTAAAAATCTCCGGGTATCAGGATCAGAAGAAACGATTGAAGAAGCTCTTTTTGAAGTAAAGGACAAGGACGGGCAGGTATTGTTTGCCGTTTATAATACGGGGGTCCGTATATACATCCCCGAAGGGGCCGACGATGATAAGAGCGGTTTTTCAATAAGCGGCATTGATCCCACCTATGGAAGCTATGAATATTTCAGGGTTACACCTGACAGCATAAGGATGTACCTTAATAACAGTCCGGGCAAAGGTCCCAAAGGGGGTTTTGCCATTGGTGGCTTTGACCGTACCAAGGGCCCATCACAGGAATTACTGAGGATTACAGAGGACAGTACAAGGATATATGTAAATAATAACCAGGCAAAGGGATTAAAAGGTGGATTTGCAATTGGCGGCTTTGACAGAACCAAGGGCTCGCCGCCTAATGATTTTATGTATATGACACCTGATAACTACTTCATTGGTCATGAAGGCGGCAAGGACATTAGTGCCGGCCAGTATAACTCAGCCATGGGCTACCAGAGCGGATCCAATATAAGTGACGGTGAAAGCAATGCTTTTGTCGGCTACCAGAGTGGTTATAATAATTCAAACGGCTCCGGCAACCTGTTCCTGGGATACCAGACGGGTTTTACCAATGCCTCAGGCAACTTCAATTCTTTCCTGGGATATAAAGCCGGATTCCAGAATACCACAGGAGTATATAACACCTTTATGGGGAGCTTTGCAGGATTCAATAACACCGGGGGCAGCAATAATACTTTTGTTGGCGATTCGGTAGGCTATAATAATAGTATAGGTGAAGCCAATGCATTTATTGGAACAAAAACGGGTTTTGCCAACACCTCGGGCAGCAATAATGTATTCATGGGTAATTACTCAGGCTATAAAAACCTGAACGGTGCATCCAACGTTTTTATTGGTGACCGCAGCGGTTATTCCAATGCCAGCGGACTGAATAATGTCTTCCTTGGATTCAGGAGCGGGTATACAAACGAGTCAGGCGGAGATAATGTCTTTATCGGTACAAAAAGCGGCTATCTTAACTCAGAAGGATGGGATAATGTATTTCTGGGTTTCCATGCTGGTTATACAAACAGCACAGGACTGAGCAATGTATTTATTGGTTCGGGCAGCGGATATAATAATGACGTTGGAACGGATAATGTCTTCCTGGGCACACAATCAGGATTCACTAACACCGCAGGCATACATAATATCTTTATTGGAACTGAATCGGGTTACAACAACACCAGCGGAAGCGGAAACCTTTTTATGGGCTACCAAAGCGGCCACCTGAATGAAAACGGACAGTTCAATGTCTTCCTTGGAACAAACGCAGGCTATGATAATACAATAGGTAATAATAATGTGTTTATCGGAACAGAAAGCGGGAGAACAAATTCAACGGGCAACCAGAATGTATTTCTTGGTTTCTGGAGCGGGTACTCAAATAATATTGGCGGACAGAATGTATTCCTGGGTACACTCAGCGGATATTCAAACATTTCAGGTTCAGAAAATGTATTCCTGGGATTTAAAGCAGGATACAAAAACACTGATGGTATATCCAATGTGTATATCGGAACAGAAACGGGTACCGAAAGTAATGGCGATAATAATGTTTTCATAGGAAATAACACAGGGAAAGTAAACTCAACGGGAAGCAATAATGTCTTCCTGGGTGCAGCCAGCGGTCTCGCTAACCTGAGCGGCAATGATAATGTATTCCTTGGAACGCAGTCAGGTCAAAGTAACCTCGATGGCAATAATAATGTCTTCCTTGGTACAGAAACAGGGTTTAATAACACAACGGGCAGTGATAATGTTTTTATGGGTTTTAAAAGCGGACAGGGCAATACCACAGGACTGAGCAATGTATTTATAGGAACGGGCAGCGGCGGCAATAATGAAACCGGTGTTGGTAACGTATTCCTTGGTTTTAATGCAGGTAATGCCAATATAGCGGGTAATAATAATGTTTTCCTGGGCACAGAGGCCGGACAGTCAAATACAGGCAACAGAAACGTCTTCCTGGGTTACCTGGCCGGCAAGAATGCCAGCGGCACGGGTAATGTGTTTATCGGGGCAAGGGCCGGGATGGATGATGCACGCGACAGCATCCTTCTGGTAACAAATAATACTGAACGCCCTCCCCTCCTCTACGGTTCATTTACAGAACAACAGCTTGTGGTTAACGCTACCGGTGCAGAAGACAAAACATACTCGTTTTATGTAAACGGCGAATCAGGGGGAACAGATGCCTGGAATAACCTGAGTGATGCAAGGTATAAAGATGATATAGAAACAATAGGATCGGCCCTTGATAAGGTTAAAGCACTCAGGGGCGTCTCTTTCAGGTGGAAGACACAGGAAGATAGAAACAGGCATTTTGGCTTTATTGCACAGGAAGCGGAGCAGGTTATTCCCGAAGTGGTAAAGGGTTCTGATGAGTCAGTATACTCAATGCAGTATGCACCGGTAACAGCATTACTGGTTGAGGCTGTTAAGGAACAACAGGCAAGGATAGAAGAGCTGGAGGCTATGGTAAGGGAACTGCTGAGGATGAACAATGAATAGTAAACATTTGATTGAACAGAATTATTAATATATGAAAAAAATACTGCTGCTGGGAGCATGTTTGATATACGGCCTTACCGCCGCTGCACAGGATAAGATTAACGGTAAAATATTATCTGCTGTTGACAGGATAGAAGATACGCATTTTGAATTATATAAACAGCTGCATGCCAGTCCCGAAGTATCACTGATGGAGTTTAAGACAGCCGCCAGGATGGCACTGGAGCTTGAAGAGATGGGCTTTAAGGTTACCCGCAACACCGGGGGAAACAGCCTGGTGGGTGTACTGGAGAATGGCAAAGGTCCCGTTATCATGCTGCGCACCGATATGGATGCGCTGCCCATTAAGGAAGAAACGGGACTGCCTTTTGCCAGCACGGTGGTAATGAAGGATGATGCCGGCAATGAAGTGCCGGCCATGCATGCCTGCGGACACGATATGCATATGACGGTGTGGCTGGGCACACTCAACACCATGGTGCAGATGAAAGATAAATGGCAGGGTACCATAGTGGCCATAGCACAGCAGGCCGAGGAGATAAGCGCCGGGGCTGACAGGATGATTGAGGCAGGACTGTTCAGGCAATTTCCTGTTCCCGACTATGCCCTGGCCTATCATGTCAGTGCAGAGCTGCCGTCAGGATCGATAGGTTACTACCCGGGAGCCATCTTTGCCGGTGTGAGCTCAGTGGATATTAATGTTTACGGCTATGGAGGTCATGGTGCCATGCCTCATACAACAACAGACCCGGTAGTGCTGGCCTCACGCATAGTGCTGGCCACCCAGACACTGGTATCAAGGGAGATAGAGCCCTTCCAGCCTGCCGTGGTAACCGTAGGGTCAATACATGGTGGGAGCAAACATAATATTATACCCGACAGTGTGGACCTTCAGCTGACGGTGCGCTTCTTCTCGGATGATATTTACAGGCAGATAATATCCGGACTGGAACGTATAACGCGTGGCATAGCCATCTCGGCCGGATTGCCGGAAGATAAGATGCCCGATGTTATTCCACTGGAGGGATTAACACCACCGGTAGCCAATGACCCCGCGCTGGTGGAGAAAGGAATAAACTCCATGGGAAACATCCTCGGTGACGGAAACATATATAAGGTCAACCCCAGCACCGTGGGGGAAGACTTCGGCAGGTATGGCCGCACTGAAGAGGAGGTACCAATAGCACTGTTCTGGCTGGGTGGCGTGGAAGAGTCAAAATACAGGGATCATGTTGAGAATGGTACGCCGCTATCCGGATTGCACAATGCTGCTTTTTACCCCGACTTCCACCCTACATTCCGGGGAGGAGTGGCAGCCATGGCAAAAACCATGATTGACCTGTTTAATGAATAACGGCCTTTTCGCTGTACCACTCGGGTGTTATTTGAGAAGCAGGTATTCCGGAGCGATATACTGCTAATACCGGCAAGGTTAATACTGGATAAATAGCTCTTTTTCAACGCCTTAATCTCAATTTTATATATGTCATATTGGTGTTTCGCTGGTATCCAACACACTATTTTAATCTTTCAATACAACATCATTTTACTTATTGCCCTCCACCAGGTACCAGTCGACCCACGAATCCAGTTGATTTACCGAATTGGGCCGTAGCAGGATCTCCCTTTTATCATCAAGCAGATAGATGGTGGGCGTGGCAAATACATGGTAACTTTTTGCAAGGGGACTCTCCCATTTTTGATAATCGCAGATACTGATAAAAGGAAATACTCCTGCAAAACTTTTAAATTTCTCCTCCTCTTCATCAAGTGAAACAAAAACTACCTCGACACCATATTTTTTCCATTTCTCATACAGCCGGGCAATCTGGGAAAGTTCACGGGGACACTGCGGGCACCAG